>CAZXWU010000172.1:0-4489 GCA_964644495.1 uncultured Tissierella sp. | reverse complement strand
TAGTTCTGGCTCTAGATTTGTTTATACTAATAGTTCTTTCGTTGATATCAATATCATTCCATGTCAGTCCTAGGACTTCCCCATTTCTAAGACCGCAGAATAGAGCGATATAGATTCCAACCTTATACTTAATTGGATTCTGTTGATTAATACTTAGCCAAGTATTGGATCCAACTTCAAAATTAGCTAATTGTTTTTTATGATTAATGAGTTCATTTTCTATAATATCCATAAGCAATATAGTTTGATTTTCATCATAATGCTTTACATTTTCATTAGTGAACTCTATATTTTTATCCTTTTTATTCTTAGGAGGTTTAACCCTGGTACATGGATTATCTGGTATGATCTGCCAATATACCGCCTGCTGGAGTATAGAGCTTAGTATCTGCCATTGATACTTAATAGTCCTATCTGAATAGCCTCCAGGACGTCCATCTATTCTAACTCCATCCTCCATTAAGTTATTTAAGAAGGCTACTATCTGAATAGGTTGAAGTTTGTTTAATTTTATGTGTCCTAAAGCAGGTATTATTTTTGTCCTCAATTCTGTTTTATAGGAATCTATCGTTGTTTGTTCTAAACTTTTTTCCCCATAATCTTTAAACCATCTCTCAGTGAATTCTTCTAATGTAGAACTGGAGTCAACAAATAGTCCTTTATGGACTTCCATCTCAAATTCAAGTGCTAACTTCTGGATCTCCTTCTCCCATCTTTTATCTGTCATATTGTCTGGCTTATTGAATGTCCTAGTTTTTACTATTTTCTTACCTTTGGAATTGTAGCCATTAGATACAAATACCCTATAACTATCTCCTCGTTTCTCAATACTAGCCATTATCTTTAGCCTCCTTTTATAATCTATAAGTTTTCATTAGTTCCTTAAATTCCTTTGAAGAAATTTCCGAAGCGTCTGTAACATATTTGACTAATAGCCTTAAATTAACATCGTACTCATTGATCCAATCTTTAAAATCTCCCAATGATATTTTAGATTCTTTAACAAGCTCCATTTTATTATTAGATTCATATTTCCACAGGTTAAATTCCTTTTGTAGGAGTTTATATATCTCTGATGGTAGAATAGCCTCTTTACTAATAATAAATTTTCTATTTCTATTGTAGGCTTTTCTAAATTCACGATAGACTGGATTTTCTTTAGATTTCCTTTCCCAACCTATTTGTTTGCAAGTACGATCATTCTTAAAAATGTTATCGCAATACTGCTCATCGGTTCTAGAAGTAGGGACAAAGAACTTACCACAATTTATACATTTTTTTATAAGCATATCCCTCCTGGCTAGATTAGATATAGCAAACAGGCAATAAGAATCTATACTTGCTATAGAGTATGTTTCTTCTATTTTTCCATTAGTTATATTAATCCTGTACTTAATATCGGGCTCTTTTAATGAGTCATAATTAGCGTTGGATTCATCCTCAACTAATACATTTACCAGATTAAATATGTCTTTCTGTAGCTTTTCTAACTCAGTATGTCTATTGCTATGAATTTTAATGTTATAAGTTCTGCTATCCTTTCCAGGAGTCGACACTTCATTAAATAGAGGGGGGTGTAAAAATCCCCAGATAAGCTCTCTTAAATAATAGCTGCTAACATCAAGATTACTTTCTACAGGATCTACAGAATCAACCCATAGCCATAAAGGGTAATTTATAAAATCCAGAAGTATATTCTGAAGAGGGATCTCTTCGAAGTAATCAAGATCACATATATAACCGTCTCTAAGTATAAAATCCATAAATTCAACTCCTTGCTTTATATTTTGGTAAGCATTAGATAATCAAGTTTTTAGAAAATGTTAACAGTGGATAAAACTGATACAAAATGCTTACTTAATTTGATATGATAATTGTACCATAGAACATTGAGTAAGACAAGAAGGGGGGAAGAAAATTTATGAATAATCTTAAAAGTATTAGAAGGTCAAAGGGGTTAAGCCAGTTTGAACTTGCAAAACTAGCCGATATTACTCCTTCTGACATCTCAAGAATAGAAAATAATAAGATATACCCGTACCCTAACTGGAGAAAAAGGATCTCAAAAGCATTAGGAGTTTCTGAGGATAAAATATGGGTTGAAATATATTAATAAGGGAGGATGATTTAAATGGCAAGGATGAGAACTGTAGCTCAAACTATGAGATACCTAAGAGAGAAGGATCCTAATTCCGCTATAACTGAATGGTGGTTAAGGCAAATGTTAAGAAGTGGAGAGTTAAAGCACCATAGAGCCGGTAATAAGTATTTAATTAACCTTGACTATCTAGAAGAGTATCTTAGGAATCCTCCAATAGTTGAAGAGGATCCTAAATCGGAATATGGAACCTTGAGGCAAGTCAGGTAAAGAGGGAGAGGATTAACAAATGACTGATAACAGTATTTTACTATTTGATAATATTCCCCAGGAGCTCAAGGAACTTAAGCAGTGGGTAGTGTGGCGATTTGAGAAAACTAAAGATGGCAGTGTAACAAAAGTACCTTATCAAATTGAAAAGAAATATAAAGCTAGTTCTACTAACCCTAATCATTGGTCAAGTTTTGAGCAGGCAAGGGATAAGCTCATAGCCTCTAAGAGCTTCTATAATGGCATAGGTTATGTATTCTCTAAGGATGATCCTTATACGGGGATTGATATAGATAATCTGATAATTGATGGCGAGATAGCTGAGGAAGCTCAATTGATTATAGATACTTTGGATAGTTATACTGAGTACAGCCAGAGCGGAGCTGGAGCCCACATTATAATTAAAGGGAAACCCCCGTTTGATAAAGGGAGAAAAACTAAAGATAAGAAATATGAAATATATGATCACTCTAGGTATTTTGTATTTACAGGGAATATTATTGGTAACAATAGAGAAATTGAAGAGAGACAGGAAGAGTTAGCGGCTATATTCAGGCAGCTATTCCCAGAGAAAGAAAATAAGTGGCCAGGAAGTGAATTTATAGGGGTTGAAGTACCAGAGCTTAGTGATGAAGAAATCATTGAAAAGTTAGAAAAAGCAAAGAATAGTGATAAGTTTAAGGGCCTATATTATGAAGGAGATACAACAACATATGGTAGTGATGATAGTGCTGCAGATATGGGCTTATGTAACCTCATAGCATTTTATACTAATGACTTTGAGCAGATAGATAGGATCTTCTCTAGCAGCAAGCTTTATAGGTCAAAGTGGGACAGGCAGGATTATAAGGAGATGACTATAGGTAAGGCCCTAGAAGGCAATTCAAAGTACGATCCTAACTATAATAAGGCAACAGCTGAAGAGGACTTTGAAGCTGCAGCGGATGATTCAGAAGGTTTCGAGAGTAGATTCTTATCCAGAGGACAAAGAGCATTTATATCAGTAAATGAAAAGACTGGTGCCAGGAGAATAAACGTTCCGCTACTAACACTCTATACTAGATTGAAACACGATATTAGATTCTACAATGGTACTTTTCGATTATTTAATAATGGATATTATTCACTAGTGGAAGATTTAAAGAGACTAGTATATTCAGAGCTGCCAGATGATCTAAAAGACTATAAACATTGTAAAAATGTAGAGGATAACCTAAGTATAGAGAGCAGGATTCTATTAAAGGATTATGAATTAGCAGGATCAAGATATATAAGCTTTAAGAATGGAGTACTGGATTTAAAGACCATGGAGCTCATAGATCATAGTAAGGAACTATTGTTTGTGAATCAGATTCCACACAATTATAATCCTACTCCTGCCAGGTGTGAGTATACCGAGGCCTTTTTCCAAAATGCTTGCGGAGATTCCCAGGAGTTGAAGGACTTTCTTATTCAAATAATAGGGGTTACTATATCTGGGTTTAGAGGATTTAAGAACTGGTTTTTTATATCAGGTAAAAAGGATACTGGTAAGTCTACATATTTAAAGATCATCCAGGAGCTTCTAACCAATGATACTGGAGAGAAACAATATAGCAGCATACCATTATCTAGTTTACAGAATACAGAATCAATGGAGATATGGCCAATATTTGGAAAAAAGGCCAACATAGTAGCAGAGACACCACCAGAACCCATAAGAGATGATACAGTGCTAAAAACAATTACATCCGGAGGAGATACCCTAAGAGCTAATAAGAAATTCTCTGATCCAATAGAAGGGGTTCCAAAGGCCATACTAGTATTTGCTGGTAACAATATACCTTTAATATGGAATAGAGGAGATAAAAATGCTCTAGTAGAAAGGCTCCTAGTATATAACTTTAAGCACCAGGTACCCAAAGAAAAGCAAATAGTTAATATTGAAAAAAAGATTGATTATGAATATCTTATTAAACTAGCATTGGATCAACTTATTGTGTTTATTAAAAACAAGCAAAGGTTTAATATTCCCGAGGAAGTTTTAGAAATGCAGCAACAGATATTAAAGGAGTCAGATGATGTATATAACTTCATTAACAGTAATATTACTGATGGCTCCAATAGGATCTCCTATAAAAA
>CAZXWU010000171.1:0-4506 GCA_964644495.1 uncultured Tissierella sp. | reverse complement strand
CCCACCAGCTGCAAAAAAAGCAAAGTCTATATCCTTATTGTTAAATGAATCCTCATTTAGTTCTTCAACTATATATTCATTGCCATTAAAGGAAATTGGACTAGCAGCTGATCTTTTGGAAGAAAAGAAATATATATTATCTATTGGGAAACTTCTTTCTTCTAAAATCTTTAAAATAGTGCCACCTACAAGGCCTGTTGCTCCTAAAACTGCTACATTAAATTTCTTCATTCTACTCCTCCTCATTATTATTTTTAAATGCTTCATATATGGCTGATATGGCCTTATTAAAATCTTTATTTTTAATCCCTACTATTATATTAAGTTCACTTGAACCTTGAGTTATCATTCGTATATTAACTCCTTCCTTAGCTAAGGCAGTAAATATCTTAGCTGATATTCCCTTGGTATTACGCATACCTCGACCAACCACAGCAACTAAAGACATATCAGGGTAAGTGATTATTGAATCAGGTGAACAATATATACGTATTTCTTCAATCACTTTGTCTAGTTTTGAATTGATCTCAGAGTTTGATACTATCACTGAAATGGAATCTATACTTGATGGAATATGCTCGACTGAAATATCATTGGACTCAAATACAGATATGAGTTTTCTTAAAAATCCTTTTTCCTCATTCATGCTTGTTTTTTCTATGGTTATAACTGAAAAATCCTTTTTACCTGCAATTCCTGTTATTGTTTCCTCACTACTTATAGGGTATGAGTCGTTGACTATCATAGTACCAGTATCTTCAGGTCTATTAGTATTTCTAATGTTGATTGGTATACCAAGGTCTTTTATTGGGGAAATAGACTCTTGATGAAGTACTGGAGCCCCCATGTATGATAATTCCCTGAGCTCTTTATAGCTTATAGTATCTATGCTTCTAGGATTTTTGACTATCCTTGGGTCAGCAATATAAAAACCAGATACATCAGTCCAGTTTTCGTATAGCTTACAATTGACCCCACTGGCTATAATGGATCCAGTGATATCAGAGCCACCTCTAGAAAATGTGACTATGTCTCCCTCTTTATTAGCCCCATAGAAGCCTGGTATAACTGCATAGGCTTTGTCAGATAAGACAGTTTGAATTTTTTTCTTGGTCTCTTCTAAGTCTAGTTTGCCTTCATTATCAAATAGGACTATATCTTTTGAATCTACAAATTCAAACTCTAAATACTCAGATAGAATAAGACCATTTAAGTATTCCCCTCTAGAGGCTATAAAGTCCACACTAGCCCCTTCTTGAATCTTTATCTTTATACGATTAAGTATCTCTTCGATATCTAAAGCTAAATTTAACTCTTTACATATGTCTACATATCTTTGTGAAATAATACTATAGACATCATCTATATTGATACCATGGGAAGCAAGTTGATAACACATGTAAAGTAGATCTGTTACCTTGTGGTCTTGGCTATGACTTTTACCAGGAGCTGAGGGTATTACATACCTTCTTCTCTTGTCAGCCTTGATTATATCTTTAACCTTGGCAAACTGTTCACTGTTTGCTAAGGAAGATCCTCCAAATTTAGCTACTACGATTTCTTCCATTGTACATCCCCCTTCATATAATAAATACACCCACCCAAAATAGGACGAGTGTATGTCTGGTCCTATAGGTCATTTCTGACCAAGTCCTCCAGACTTTCTCTTCTGACTGCAATATAGTCCTCTCCACCCTTAAGCATTACAATTGGTGGTCTAGGCAGCCTGTTGTAATTAGATGCCATGGAATAATTATATGCTCCAGTAGTCAAGACTGCTACAATGTCATAGCGTCCTGTATCAGGCAGGGGGACATTTTGTTGAATTATATCCCCACTTTCACACAATCTCCCCACTAAATCTGCTTCAAATCTTGTTTCATCATTCATCTTATTGGCTATATGAACAGTATAAGGTGAACCATATAAGGCAAATCTAGGATTATCTGACATACCTCCATCCACTGAAACATAGTTTTTGTAGCCTGGTATAGTCTTGATAGTCCCAACTGTATATAGAGTCAAACCAGCATCTCCAACGATGCTCCGGCCAGGTTCCATTAAGATTTTAGGCATCCTTATATATAGTTCTTCAGCCTTCTTATGGATGAAGTCTGCTATCCTCTTAATCTCATGATCAATATCCAAAATAGGATCATCTTCAGTATAACGAACTCCAAATCCACCGCCTATATCCAATTGTAGGGCCTCATAGCCAAACTTATCCTTCATATCCTTAATAAAATCCATCATAATATCAGAGCTATGAAGATAAGAATCAGCATCAAAGACCTGGGACCCAATATGACAATGAAAACCAGCAAGTTTAATGTGAGGCTGATTTAGTGTATATTTGACCATGTCCTCAGCTTGACCTGTTTCTATGGCACTACCAAATTTTGAATCAACCCTTCCAGTTGTAATAGCCTCCAGGGTATCTGGGTCAATTCCTGGGGTTATCCTCAATAATATAGCTTGGTCTATCTTTCTCTTTTTTGCTTCATCTTCAATTAAATAAAGTTCTTCAACATTATCAACAACAAAATATCCAATACCATTATCCATTGCATAGACTATATCAGCATCAGTCTTGTTGTTGCTATGAAAGTAGGCATTTTCCAATGTCATTCCGGCCTTAAGTGCAGTGTAGATTTCACCACTGGAAACCACATCTATACCCATTTCCTCATCCTTCATAATTTCATAAATCCTTTTAAAGGAAGCAACCTTACTAGCATATAAGACTAAGGAGTTATCACCGAAATACTTGCTCAATGCATTCTTATATATATTGCAATTATATCTAATCCTGTCTTCATCCATAAGATATAAGGGGGTACCGTGCTTCTTTGCCATCTCAACAGTATCGACTCCTGCGAATTCTAAGTGCCCCTTTTCATTAATAGATAGGTTGTCGCTAATCATCTAATCACTCCTCTTCTGTAAAATCTATCTTTTCCTATATATATTTCTGTCTAATTTCTTGTGGAGTTAAAATAGATAAATCAACAGGAGCCACATCTACTACTGTTTTACATCCTGTAATTCCACGTTTTCTCATCCTATAAGCTGCCCTTGCATATGCAACAAGCACAGAAGAGGTAAACTCTGGATTGGAATCTAAATTTAAACTATATTCTATAATTTGCTTGTGTTCACCATTCCATCCTGTAGAACCACTCCTAATGACAAAGCCTCCATGTGGGATCTGGGAATGATCGCGGTCCAACTCTTCCTTAGATATAAAGTGGACACTCGTATCATAATCAGCAAAATAATTTGGCATAGTTTTTATTTCATTTTCGATTCTTTCCTTGTCAGCCCCATCTTCTGCAACCACAAAGCATTCTCTTATATGACTTCTTCCTGGACTAAGGTCTGGATTAGAACCACTTCTAACTTCATCAAGGGCAGAATCCAGTGGGATAGTATACTGTTTTCCATCTAAGACTCCTGGAACCCTTCTAAGTGCCTCAGAATGACCCTGGCTCACACCTTTGCCCCAAAAAGTATAATCCTTACCCTTTGGAAGTATAGCCATAGCGTATATCCTGTTTAATGAAAACAAGCCTGGATCCCATCCTACTGAAATAATTGCTAGCTTATTGCCTTCTTCAGCAGATTGATTTACTCTTTCATAGTGTTGACCTACCTTTGAATGATTGTCAAAACTATCTATAACATTAAAATGCTTTGCTAGTTGAGGGGTTTGGTGGGGTAAATCACTAGCACTACCACCACATATGATCATTACATCAATCTCATCCTTCATAGATAATACATCTTCTGAAGAATAAACCCTTGCCCCTTCAGTAAATATTTCTATATCTGATGGATTTCTTCTTGTAAATACGCCAACTAGGTCCATGTCAGGATTGTTTTTTATAGCAATTTCAACACCTTTTCCTAGATTACCATATCCAAAAATTCCTATTCTCATATTGACCTCCTCATTGTACCTTTACCATATCCTGCATACCATAGATGCCTGGACCTTTATTTACTATAAATTCTGCAGCTACTAATGCACCTTCTGCAAATAAGGCCCTATCATGGACTTCATGCTTTATACTTATAGTTTGTGTATCAGTCCCCACAATCACTTCATGATCTCCAAATATATTTCCCATTCTAATTGCATGAATACCTATTTCATTCTTTTTACGTTTTTCATAGCCATTTCTACCCATTACATATTCTGCATCTTTTCTAACTTCCTTTATGGCATCAGCTAACATCAAAGCTGTCCCACTAGGTGCATCGACTTTTCTATTGTGATGCCTATCTATAATCTCAATATCTGCATCATTCATAAGTCGAGCTGTAGTTTTAGCTAATTCTACTAAAATAGCTACTCCAACTGACATGTTAGCTGAATAAAATATGGGTATATTCTTCCCTGCTTCTATTATAGTATTGATTTCTTCTTGTGTTTGCCCTGTTGTAGCAATAACTAAGGGTAGTTTTCTTTTTAAGGCATAGTTGATTAGATCCCTGGTCTGAGCA
>CAZXWU010000170.1:0-4530 GCA_964644495.1 uncultured Tissierella sp. | reverse complement strand
CTGGAACGGATTTAGATATTAGTATAGAGACTTATCTTGATTGTGAAGTATTTGAGGAAGGATCTATTGTTGTAAATTCAAGAATTTTTGGGGATATAATAAAGAAGTTACCTGATTCATCTATAGATATTGAAGTGGAGGATAATAATGTAAACATTAAATGTGATAATTCAGAGTTTAATATATCTGCTAATCCAGGTGAAGATTATCCTGAATTGCCACTTATTATTGAGAATGAATCTTTTTCATTAGCAAGTGACATATTAAAATCTGTTATAAAACATACAGTATTTGCAACTTCCCAGGATGAGAATAGACCATCCTTAACAGGTGTATTAGTAGAGCTAAAGGACAATTATGTATCATTTGTTGCATTAGATGGCTATAGACTTGCTTTAAGAAAACTAGCCCTTGATTTAAATTTAGATACAAAGATTATTATTTTAGGAAGATCTTTAAATGAACTTAATAGAATACTTGAAGATAGTGAAGATGAATTAAAGATAAGTATAGCACCTGGTCATGTTGTTTTTGATCTAGGAGATACAAGAGTTTATTCAAGATTATTAGAAGGTCAATTTTTCAATTATAAGGACATTATAAGACATGAACACAAGACCAAGGTTATTGTAAATAAAAGAAATTTTCAAAATAGCTTGGAAAGAGCTTCTTTGTTAGCAAAAGAGGAAAAAGCCAATCTAGTTAAACTTAGTCTTAACGAAAATAGGCTTATAATAAGATCTAATTCAGAAATAGGTAATGTACATGAAGAGTTAGAATCTGTACAAAATGGAGAAGATCTAAATATAGCTTTTAATTCTAGATATTTGCTTGAAGGTATAAAGGCTATTGAAACAGAAAATATTGAATTAAACTTTATGGGTTCTTTAAATCCATGTATAATTAATGGCATAGACGATGAAAATTATATATACTTAGTTCTACCTGTTAGATTAGCTCAAGAAGATTATTAATAGGAGATAAATATGATAGAGATAAAAATAGATACAGAATTTATTAAGTTAGACCAATTTTTAAAGCTAAGTGAATCAGTCCAAACTGGAGGTCATGCAAAGTTGATAATAAAGGATGGACTGATAAGGGTAAATGACCAACTATGCTTGCAAAGAGGTAAAAAGCTTAAACCTGGTGATATAGTTGAAGTAGACGGGGAACATTTGTTTAAAGTTATTTAATATGATATAATATTATATATAGTAAATATAAATATTATATAAATGCCTTAAGGGGTGTATTTTTTGGATGTTAAAAATATAAGGCTTATCAATATAAGAAACTACAAGAGTATAAACTTAGACTTAAATAAAAATATCAACGTTTTTATAGGAAAGAATGCTCAAGGCAAGACTAATCTGATAGAATCCATATATATGTGCGCTACAGGAAGATCTTTTCGTACAAATAGAGATAGAGAAATTATTAATTTTTTAAAAAATGAGGCTTATATTGGTACTTGTATTAACTTAGGAAATAATGATAAATTCATTGAAATCAAGATGCAGAGGGATAAGCCAAAAATTATAAGGATTAATAAGACAGAACTAAGAAATTATAGGGAACTCAATAGTGGCTTATTTGTTGTCCTATTCTCTCCAGATGATTTAAGGATTATAAAGGACGGACCACAGGAGAGAAGGAACTTTGTGGATTCCTTGATATCTCAACTCAGACCAGTTTATAACTATAACTTAAATAGATACAAAAAAATATTATTTCAAAGAAACAATCTACTTAAATCTAATAAATTTAAGAAAGATACTAAAAATTTATTAGATTTATTTGATGTGCAAATTGCTAAAGTTGGTACAAGTATTATTATTGAAAGATATAGATATATCAATGCCTTATCTGATATGAGTAAAGATATTCATAAGATGATAAGTAAGGATAAGGAAGAAATTACCTTAAATTATTCTTCAAATGTGCATATTTTTAAAAACAAAGAGGAAATTGAGAATAATTATATAAATTTATTAAAAAAGAATATAGAAAGAGACTTAGAATATGGAACTACTGAAATTGGACCTCATAGAGATGATTTACTTATATTTATAAATGATAAGGATGCTAAGATATTTGGCTCTCAGGGACAACAAAGGACAGTAGTTCTATCAATGATTTTATCAGAGGTTGAATTAATAAAAAATGAGATCGGTGAGTATCCCGTATTATTACTTGATGATGTTTTTTCGGAATTAGACGAGGAAAGAAGAGAGTATTTGGTTAAGTTTTTAGATAAGATGCAAGTATTTATAACATTGACAGATAGTGAAAATTTAAAATCTATGGAAGGTTTGAATAAAACCATATTTTATATAGAAAATGGAAATCTAAAATTGGAGAGTAAATGATGATTATACACATAGGGGACAATATTAGCATATTAGAAAATGATATAGTAGCAATATTAGATATAGACTCTGTAATGGAGTCTAAGGAAAATAAAGACTTGATTGGAAATTTGATTAAAGAAGATCGCTTTGTAAATTATACCAATGATAACATTAGGACTTATATAATTACTTCAGATAATAAAATTAATATAAATAGAAGTGGGAATAATCAATATAAATTATATGCATCAAGTATATCCTCTACTTCATTGATAAAAAGGATATATACAAATGAATAAGAAATGGAGGAAATTAAATGGCTAATAATGAAATAAGTGGCAACGAAAGACATTATACAGCTGATGAGATTCAGGTATTAACTGGCCTGGATCCTGTAAGAAAAAGACCAGGAATGTATATTGGTTCTACAGGTCCTAAAGGACTTCACCATTTAGTATATGAAGTTGTTGATAATAGTATAGACGAGGCATTGGCTGGGATATGTGATACTATTGTCGTAACTATTCACGAAGACAATTCCCTATCTGTAACAGATAATGGTAGTGGTATACCTGTGGAAACCCATCCACAGACTGGAAAATCTACTGTAGAAACAGTACTTACTATATTACATGCTGGGGGTAAATTTAATAATTCAGCATATAAAGTATCTGGTGGTTTACATGGTGTGGGTATTTCCGTTGTAAATGCATTATCAGAATGGTTAGTAGTTGAAGTTAAGAGAAATAACAAGATATATAGACAGAAATTTGAAAGAGGAAATACAAAAACAGAGCTAGAGCTTGTAGGAGAAAGTGATAGTACTGGAACATCTATACATTTTAAACCTGATGCTCAAGTATTTGATACCATAGTATTTGATTTTCAAACCCTTGAATATAGATTTAGGGAGATGGCCTTTTTAAACAAGGCAGTAAAGATAGTTTTAGAAGATAAAAGAGAAGAAGATAAAAAAAGAGAATTCTACTACGAAGGTGGTATTAAGTCCTTTGTTGAATATATAAATAAAAGTAAAACACCTATTCACAAGGATATCCTATATTTTGAAGCTGAGAAGGATGGTACTCTTGTAGAGCTTGCTATGCAGTATACAAATTCTTATTCAGAAAATGTATTTACCTTTGCAAACAATATAAATACTACAGAAGGTGGTTCACATTTATCTGGATTACGTACAGCTCTTACAAGGGTTATGAATGATTACGGTAGAAAATATAATCATATTAAAGAAAAAGAAGATAATCTATCTGGTGAAGATGTTCGTGAAGGTATATCAGCAATTTTATCTGTAAAATTACAAGATCCTCAATTTGAAGGACAAACAAAGGCTAAATTAGGTAATAGTGAAACTAGAGGTATTGTGGAGAGTTTGACCTATGAATTCTTAAATAATTATTTAGAAGAAAATCCTAAAGTAGGTAAGACAATCATAGAAAAATCTGTTAGTTCACAAAGAGCTAGAGAAGCAGCTAGGAAGGCTAGGGAGCTTACTAGAAGGAAGAGCATATTGGATAATACTACACTACCAGGTAAGCTTGCCGACTGCCAATCAAATGATCTAGATATAACAGAGGTCTATATCGTAGAAGGGGACTCAGCAGGTGGTAGTGCTAAGCAAGGTAGGGATAGAGTATTTCAAGCTATCCTACCCATAAGAGGTAAAATACTCAATGTAGAGAAGGCTAGATTGGATAGAATATTAGGATCTGATGAGATAAAGACACTGATAACTGCCTTTGGAACAGGTATTGGTCCTGAATTTGATATAGATAGACTTAGATATGGAAAGATTATCATAATGACGGATGCGGACGTAGATGGTGCTCATATTAGAACCTTGTTATTGACATTCTTCTTTAGATACATGAAAGAACTCCTAGATAATGGGAATATATATATAGCTCAACCTCCACTATATAAGATTGCAAAAGGAAGGAAGGAGTACTATGTATATAGTGATGATGAATTGGATAAAAAGTTAAATGAAATTGGTAGGACTAATTATTCTATTCAAAGATATAAGGGTCTTGGGGAAATGAATCCAGAACAATTATGGGAGACAACTATGGACCCAGAAACAAGAATATTACTAAAGGTAAAAACTGACGACGCAATGGAGGCAGATGCTATATTTACAACTCTCATGGGCGATAAA
>CAZXWU010000169.1:3837-4532 GCA_964644495.1 uncultured Tissierella sp. | reverse complement strand
TTGGGGATTGTTATGTGTGGCTAACTAGGGAAAAGAGAGCAAACCCTCTTTATCCAGAAAAGAAGGAGAGAATTATTTACAACATCATCCCTCCAGAGGAAGTGAAAGACATAATACTTGACCCTATAACCAAAGAGCCAATGGCCTATATACTAAAAAGCAAACAGGAATGGGAGGAACTTGATGGGGTTAAAAGAAACTGTGTCATTACACAGAAGATAATGGCTGACAAAAGGGTTGTAGAATTAGAGGGAGACAAGCCAGAAGGGATTGAAGCGGGAGAGTTTCCAAACACCTGGGGTTTTATACCTATAGTCCACTTTAAGAACGAACCTGACGAAACTATGAAGTATGGGCAATCAGATATAGAGCCAATAGAACCTTATGTGAAGGCCTATCATGATGTAATGCTCCATGCCTTGAAGGGTTCTAAAATGCACAGTACTCCCAAGTTGAAGTTAAAGCTTAAGGATGTGGCAGGTTTCCTTGCTAATAACTTTGGGGTAGAAGATCCTGTTAAATTTGCAAAGGAAGGAAAGAGTATAAATCTAGATGGCCACGAAATACTGTTCTTTACCGAAGATGAAGATGCCGAGTTCATAGAGGTTAAAAGTGCCATAGGTGATGCTAAGGACTTATTGAAGGTCCTTTTTTATTGCATTGTAGATGTGTCCGAAACACCAGAGTTTATATTT
>CAZXWU010000169.1:0-3827 GCA_964644495.1 uncultured Tissierella sp. | reverse complement strand
CCTGGCATCAGTAAAAGAACAGATGCCTATAATGGTCAATAAAATAAAAAGGAAGAGGGAACAGTTCACAGAGCAGTGGCAAATGCTGGCTAGAATGGTGCTGGCAATGTCCAGTCTTGTATCAGGAATCAAGTATAAAGATTATACTGTTGTACTAGGTTGGGATGAAGTGGACCCAAGGGATGATAAGGCCCTATCAGAGACACTAAAGAATATAACTACTGCATTAAAGACAGCCCTGGAGACAGACATTATATCAGAGGAGTCTGCAGTTGATTTCTTGGCACAGTATATTGACACTATGGCTGAATATGTATCCAAGGACTCCGAAGTAACGGGGGAAAGGGAAAAGATTATGAGGACCAGAAGGTTAAGAAATAGATACAAGGACCACGAAGGTTGGCTTGATGAAGTCAAAGAACTAGATGAAGCATTGCTAGGTGAGGATGATGAGTAAAAAGACAGGTATTGAAAGGTTAATTAGTGAAAGTGGCCCTTATGCTAGATGGTCCCTGGAGCAAAGAAGAGAGTTCATGGAATTAAGGTTAGACCAAGAACAAGACATCAAGGAAATGTATGAAAATATGTCCAGGAGAATTGCCCAGGAAGTAGCAAGGGGGAATCTTAGCACTTTTGATGAGGCAAGGCTTAAAAGAGTCCAGCTGGAGATAAGGGACAGGATAGATGAACTCAATAATCAACTTACCATCAACTTTGACAGATACATCCATGGGAATGTAGAGGCGGGTTCTGGCTATGCAAAGAAAGTGGCCATTGATCTAGTGGAAAGGGCAGGTATAACCAGGCTAAACAAACCCTTGATAGAAGAAGCCTTCTTTAGGTTAAACAAGAATGCGGTAGAGGGAATGTGGACCAGGAGTAGATATGGCCTTAAGCTTAATAATCAAATTTGGAATAAGAATGAAAACTATAGAAAACATATAAATAGCATACTGACAACTGGTGTGGCAACTGGGGAAGACTGTGTTACTGTTGCCAGGGCATTAGAGAGATATGTCAAAAATGGCAGGGGATCCTTGGCTGAAAACTATCCTAATATGATGGAGAGAATGCAGGGGAGAGTGCCGAAAGACATCTCCTATGAAGCCTTGAGGTTGGCAAGAACTGAAATGACTTCCGCTTTTGGTATGGGGACAATGAAATCCTCTTCATTAAATCCAGCAAACCAAGGTGTGAGGTTTATTTTGTCTGCAAGCCATCCTGAATATGATATTTGTGATGTACATTGCAATCTTGATGAATATGGGCTAGGCCCAGGGGGTTATCCCTTGGATGAGGCACCAGACTATCCTTTCCATCCTAATTGTTTATGTATAATGACACAAATAAATGAAGAACCAGAAGACTTACTAGCTAGACTCAAGGAATGGGATAGCAATCCTACATCCCATCCTGATTTAGAAGAGTGGTACCAAGAAAACTACTCACAAATTCAATTTTAAGGGGGTGAAAAAAGGATATGCATACAAAAGTACCAGTAGGAGAACAAAGCCCAGCACGAGGCGAAATGGACAACATAAATGCTTTACTAACCACCATAACACCTAACAGTATTCCATTAGCTTCAGGAATTGACATTGAAGAGTTAAAAAGTGCTGATGATGACCCTTTAGAGATAGTTGTAGAGATACCAGCTGGAAGATCTAAGAGGGGGTGGAATTATACACCCAAAAGCCTAGGGGACATTGTAGACTATACTATGGCCAATACACTAAATGGATTCCTTGGCCACCAAAGAGCCGAGGATATTTCTAACGAGTTCTTGCCACCTGTAACCCACTGGGTAGGTGCTGAAATGAGAGGGAACAATGCTTACTTTAGAGGTCTTATTGATGCATCTGCTAAAGATTTAAAAAGATGGGTCAGGACCAAGAGAATAAAGGAAGTTAGTATATTTGGATTCCCTGAATTAAAGAAAAACAATGCAACTGGGGAAATGGATGTTATAGGATATGAACCCTTATCTATAGACTGGACTCCGCTACACAGACCAGGTATGCCAACCAAGATAGTAGGCATGGAGATGGAAGATGTAGCAGGGGAACAACTAGACGGAACCTTTGAAAGGCTACGAGAGGATCTAAGGGAGGCAGTTAAGACTTACTTCAATGTCGGAAATGACGATTATGTTTGGATTAGAAGTGTTCGGTACGATAACAGTACTGTAATAGCTGAATATGAACAACATAATCAACCCACCAAGCTTTATAGCATTGGCTTTACTGTTGAAAATAACAATGTGAAGCTTGGAGAAAAAACAGAAGTCTTTGAAAAAAGAGTATATGAACCTGTGGAAGTAGCAGGCGAAATGAAAGAGGGAGGTAATAATATGACTTTTGAAGAAATGATGGAAAAGTTAAGAAACCAAATCAAGAATGGACAGGTGACCTATGGTCAGGTCATGGGAGAAATGGCAATTACTCCTGAAATTGTTACAGGGGAGATGGAGGAGGTGGAAAAAGCCTTCAAAGCCAAAGAGACCCTGGACAAAGTGACTGAAGCCTTAGGAGTAACAGGCGAAATGGACATAGTAGAAGTGGCAAAGGAAGGCAAAAAGGCAATTGATGAATCAAAGAAAAGTGGCTTTGAAGAAACCCTAAACAAAGTCATAGGAGAAAAGGTGGCAGGAGAAATGGCCCAAGGTTTAGTTAAGAAAATGCTAAATGTTGGGGAGGGTGCCACAGAAGAGGTAATAGCAGGAGAGATTGACAAGATCCTCGCTGATGACTTTATGAAGCAAGTCTTATCACAAAATCATATAGACACAGGAACTGGAATAGGTTCAGGGCAAAGTTCTACTTCTTCTACAAATGTTGTATCAAGAAGAGCACAAATATAATTTAATTTAAGGAGGAATAAAAATGGCTTATAAAGGACAACCAGTACCAACTACGGTACAACAAATAACCAGAGCTAAAATTAGTGATGGCAAATCATTAGTAGTAACTGTACCAGCAAGTACAGAGATAACCGCACAAACATTCGTATTGCTAGAAGGCTTCTTTGGTGTTGCTATGGAGAGTGTAAAAACTGGGGCAGGGGAAACTGCCGAAGTAGCAATATCAATCGAACAGGCCGAATACGAGTCTGACCAAATTACCACTGGAGATACTTACAATGTGGGTACTCCACTGTATTTCAAAGAGTCAACCAAGAAGTTTACTGCGACTGCAGAAGGCAACAGGCTAGTTGGAAGGGTAACTTCCAAAAAGGATGCCAACAATGTGATTCAGTTCATATTGCTACCACAAATAGTATAGGAGGGAATATAAATGGCAATCAAGATTTATAGTCAAGAGACATTAAGAGACCAAAGAGTAGCACAAAATGTAGAAGAAAAAATACCATTTGTCATAGCTGGAGAAGTAGACTATGTAGATAAAAGAATGGCAAATGGAGAAATGGAAGTCCTAGACTTCTCAAGGCCACTTGGAGAGATGATTAACTTCGGTTCTGTGGCAGAATTAAAGGATCTACTTAGAAAGGTAGTCCTGGATGTAGAAATGGGTAAAGAACAAGTTCAATTAGTATATAAACCAATCTATGACACCATAACTGATGCTAACTTCCCAGAGGTGCTGGATGCGAAATGGGCACTAAGAGGGGCATGTGTGTTCCTGGAGCACATGGAAGGTGACGAGATTAAGTTTGGTAGCATTGAGGCAGAACATGGCCCAACTGCTAGAATCAAGACTTATACTTCAGGGTTCGAATACACCAAGAAAATGATTGACTTCAACGAAACATTCAATGTTGAAATGCTTAATAGGTCCCTTGGGGAGGCTTATAATGCCCTATTAAACCAC
>CAZXWU010000168.1:0-4544 GCA_964644495.1 uncultured Tissierella sp. | reverse complement strand
AAGTTTTAAATAGGTATATAAGACAAGGAATTTGCCAAGATGAAAATATAAAGAAGCGAATTGATAATATGCATAAATACAGTCGTCATAAATTCTTAACTATACCTATGTTTCAACCATCTTTGCCCATTGAAGCAAAGGATATTGCAAATATATATAAATAATTTATAATTATATTTAAGACATATTATTAATATGGAAGATATTGATATTGTGAAAGGGGAATTAGTATGGCAAAATATGAAAGAAGATTTAAAGGAAATTTCAATAATTTTTTAGATTCCTTAGATAATGATATTAATAGGGGCAGTGTTTCAGCTAGCTATGAAGATGGAAGTGACATTACCATAGGCGATGTTAGATTAGCTGTCCGGGTATATGAACGCTATAGCATGGTAGGAAAAAACCGTGTAAGCCTTAATATTACAATTTTAGGGAATGGAGACGATCTGTTTATTTCCGCTATTACATCTGGAGGGAGCCAGGCAGTTTTCTTTAAAATTAACACATTAGGCGAATCAGCATTTTTAGATATGTGTAGAAATTCAGTTGAAAATTACATATCACGGAATTAATTATAAGGGTTTTAACCTTATGTAATAATCAAATTCAAACTATAAAGAGATATATTTGGGTTTAATTTAAAACAATAAAAAAGAGAGTAGCTATTTTAAGTTACAAAGACTTAATTTAATAGCCGCTCTCTTTTATTAAATTATTCACTAGTATCAGTGGATACTTCTATACTATCACTGGATACAGATTCTTCTGCTGAAATTTCAGGAGGCATTTCAAAATTTACAGTAGGCCCTGAATCACTAGCATCATCTTTTTTATCTTCTATTATACTATCATATTTCTTAGGCTTATCGTTTACCCTTCTTAATAATAGAGCATTTGAATACATTTGAGGTTGATTTTCAAATAAAAACTGCTCATCTTTTCTAGGAACCTTATCACCATTCATAATACGCATAGCAATTTGGATACATTTTATAAAATTATCCTGGGGATTATCAGAATTTTTAGCTTCCTCTAGTTGCCTTAACAATTCCGTAATCATATTTGATTCATCTTCCATCTTATTAAACATTAGGTTTTTTTCTTCTTCTAGTAGATTTTTAGCCTCATTTGATATAGAGATAGTATCATCATTGAAATTCTTATTAATTTTTAGGTCTTCTGAATTGGGTTTAGTTTTCACTGAACTTTCTCTGCTTTCTTGTGTGCTCCATTTTGCTTTAACTTCAGGTAAATCGATAACTTTCATTAATATCACCCTCCATGGTAGATTAATGGTTAATTTTGTATTATTTTGTTATATATAATATCGGCTGAATAGGAAAAACATTAAGCTATAAAGACAAAGTTCATTAATTCTGGTCCCAGATTATGGTATAATATTAACATATTGAAAGAAAGTTCAGCCTTAGAATTAAAGAACCTTTCTTTTTAATAAAATTGATAGATAGGATGTGACAACGGTGGGAAATATTAATTTAATAGAATGGTTTGGTTATTTTGCTTCAGTTGTGGTAGCGATTTCATTTTTAATGAAATCCATTAATAGATTACGCCTTATAAATACTTTTGGTGCAATATGCTTTGTTATCTATAGTGTAGCTATTAAAGCTTGGCCTGTAGCTTTAATTAATTTGTTTGTTATTTGCGTCAATATATATCACTTAACAAGAAAAGATAAACAGTAGGCAAATCTTTCTCAGTGTTTAAAATAAGATATATGCGAGTTGGAAATTTATATTAATACATCATTGAATATTTTAACCTAAAAAATATGAGGGGTTGTTTTTATATGAAAAGGAAGATTTCTATTGCAATAAATTTATTCTTATTAATATGGTTTTCTTTAGATATGATAGGGGTAAGTATCAATACTCATATTTTGGTTACAAGATCATACAAAGACGATGGAATATTCTTTTTTATTTTCTTAGTTTTATTTGTATTGTTTATATTAAGGGATAAGCTTTGGAATTATATACTGGCAGCTTGGCTATTTATGTGGTTTCTAACACAATTCTTATCACATTGGTATTATACTATATTTGGCCCTGCAATAGGTAAAATGAATTACTTTGCTAATACTATTAAATTAATACAATCCTCGGATATTTACATACCAGATTTATATCATATAATCCTTCATGTTTTAATATTAGCTTCATTAATAAGTGTAGTAAGTCATTGTATTAGTTCAAGAAAACTATAAAAGAAAGCTTTTGAACAATTGTAAAGAAGGAATCTGGAGAACTTTGTAGAATAATATATGTTAAAGTTTTATAATTAAATAGATTTACTAGGAGAAATAGTGGATATAAAGGTGATAATAATTCTATTCTGCTGTAGATGCCTTTGTTGTGAAGTATAGTAATAAAGTTTTAGTATTTAACCAATCTACAGTAGAAGACACAGAAAGACTCTATAATGAATTAAAATTAAATCTGGAAAGTGAGCAGAGAAGTCAAGCGTTTGTGGTGATGATATTGTGGAAGAAATGAAGATTTTATATTCAGATAGTAAAGATAGTATTAATATGTCAAAAAAACGATTTATGAATTTGTTTTTAATAGATATTATAGTAGGTGATAAAAGAATACCACTTATATTCGATACGGGAGGGTCAATTACCGCAATCAGTAAATCAGTAGCAGATAGTATAGGTGCAGTTTCCTTACCTGCTTTAGTTAAAGTAGGAGGATAAAAGTATGTATGAAGCTAAGGATTTAAATATTGAAATGATATAGAATGCAATAATATTAAAATTAAAACTTTATAATGAATATAAAGCTAATGGATTCTAAAGATAATAACAGTGAATTCTTAGGGGGTTTGATTTAATGAATAATCTTTCTTTCAAAACAAAAATACCAATTACAAAGGGTTGGTCAGGAGATAAAAAATATTGTGTTATCGGACAAGATGATACTAAATGCTTGCTTAGGATATCTAAAATAGAACGCTTTGAAATGAGAAAACTCTTATTTAAAATGCTTCAAGAAGTATCTAAGCTTGATATACCAATGTGCAAAGCTATTGAATTTGGTATCTGTGATGAAGGTGTATTTACCTTACATACATGGATTGATGGGGAAGATGCTGAAGATATTGTTCCTATGCTTGCTAAGAAGGAACAATATATATTAGGTATTAAATCAGGTGAAATTCTAAGAAAGATTCACTCTATACCCGCACCTGATAAGCAAGAAGATTGGTATACTAGATTTAATAGAAAAACTGATATGAAAGTGCAAAAGTACATTGAATGTGGTTTACATTTTGATGGTGACCATAAGGTAATTGACTACATAGAAAATAATCGAGAATTATTAAGAAATAGGCCACAATGCTTTCAGCATGGCGATTATCATATAGGTAATATGATGATTAAAAATAAAGAACTCATTATTATTGATTTTGATAGATTTGACTTTGGGGACCCCTGGGAAGAATTTAATCGAATAGTATGGTGTGCTCAAGCAGCACCATATTTTGCAACAGGAATGGTTAATGGATATTTTGGAGGGCAACCACCTTTGGATTTTTGGAAATTACTTGCATTCTATATTTCTAGCAATACTCTCTCTTCAATTCCTTGGGCTGTACCTTTTGGTGAAGGTGAATTAAATATAATGATAAAACAAGCATCAGATGTAATTGAATGGTATGATGGTATGCAAAATCTTGTACCTAATTGGTATATGGCCGGCTTAGATTGTTAGAGGGAATAAAGGCTTATATATAAAGGAAAAGGTGAATAAGATAAAACAGAAATTGTTAATTATGATGTAGAAGCATTCGATGTAACAAATAGAAAGATATCATAAAAGACACTACCAATAAAAGACCTAAACCTTACATGTTATACAGGGAGGGAAAGAAGATGGACAAATGGGAATATACAAGTTTTAAAGTTAGAACAAGTGGCTTTGGAGGCGGTATATTAGATATTGAAAAGGGTTCCTATCTTGGTCTTGGCATATCATTAGGGCTAGTATTCGGTGTGGCCTTAAAAACATAGGTTTAGGATTAGCAATTGCTGTAGCTATTGGGGTAGGAATAGATTATCGAGAATCCAAAACAGATGTTGTTATACATAGTATTATTTTATTTATGAAAGGATAGGGTTATATGAAATATCCATATTTCAGAGAAAAGTACAAAAAATTCATCATTATTATTTTCATGATAATATTAATTACTGCTTGCAATAAAATAGGGGATTCAGCATCAAAAGATTCATCAGAAGAAGACCTAATAAAAATAGGGATTAAAGATGAGGGATATACCCCAAATAAAGAAGGAATGACAATAGAAGAAAGATATCCCCCACCAAAAGATTATACTCGAGTTGAAGTTTCGGAAAATAGTTTTGAAGAATTTTTAAGAAATCAGAAGCTAAAGCCATATGGGGAAAAGGTTCTTTATTATAACGGGAGAGAGAAGAATAACAAGGGAATCTATGATAGCGCCTTTGATGTAGATATTGGGGATAGGGATTTACACCAATGTGCTGATGCTATAAT
>CAZXWU010000167.1:0-4565 GCA_964644495.1 uncultured Tissierella sp. | reverse complement strand
CATCCACTATTACTCTAACATATCCTTCTTTTCTTATATTTTCTAATATCTTAACATGACCACCTTTTTTACCTCTTATAACTGGAGCTAGAATTTGTATTCTAGTTCTCTCCTCTAACTCCATTAATTTATCTACCATTTGGTCTATAGTTTGACTAGAAATCTCTCTTCCGCACTTTGGACAATAGGGTGTTCCAATTCTAGCATATAATAATCTTAAATAATCATAGATCTCAGTTACTGTACCTACTGTTGAACGGGGATTTCTACTAGTTGTCTTTTGATCAATTGAAATTGATGGTGATAAGCCTTCTATATATTCAACATCAGGCTTATCCATCTGTCCCAAAAATTGTCGTGCATAACTAGACAGAGACTCTACATACCTTCTCTGCCCTTCTGCATATATGGTATCAAAGGCTAAGGATGATTTCCCAGAACCACTCAATCCCGTAAATACTATAAACTGATTCCTAGGAAGTTCTAGACTCACATTTTTTAGGTTATTAGCCTTGGCTCCTCTGATAATTATTTTATCTTTTGTCATTATTTTATCCACCTCATCGATTCTACATCTTCTTTAGTTCTATTATCTTGTCTCTAAGTTCTGCTGCTTTTTCAAAGTCCAATCCCTCAGCAGCTATTAGCATAGCTGACTCTAAACCTATTATCATAGATTCTATCTCATCTTTAGTAAAATTATCCTCAAACTTAGCTTCCTCTTCAGCAACTATAGTCGCTTCTATTATATCTCTAATCCCTTTACTAATACTTCTAGGGGTAATTCCATATTTTTTATTATATTCATCTTGGATTTCGCGTCTTCTGTTGGTTTCATTTATTGCTCTTTCCATGGAACCAGTAATTCTATCAGCATACATAATAACTTTGCCATCTATGTTTCTAGCTGCCCTACCAGAAGTTTGAATTAGGGATGTTTCTGATCTTAAAAATCCTTCCTTATCTGCATCCAATATGGCAACTAGGGATACTTCTGGTAAATCAAGACCCTCCCTAAGTAGGTTTATTCCTACTAGGACATCATATTTACCCATTCTTAAATCCCTAATAATCTCCATTCTTTCAATGGTCAATACATCCGAGTGAAGATATGTTACTTTTATTCCTATTTCTTTGAAATACTTAGTTAAGTCCTCAGCCATTTTTTTCGTAAGTGTTGTTACTAGGACTCTCTCTTCTCTTTCAACTACTTTGTTTATTTCACTTACTAAATCATCTATTTGATGGTCTATCGGTTTTACTTGGATAATTGGATCTACTAAACCTGTTGGCCTAATAATCTGTTCAACAGTATTATTGCTATGTTCTTTTTCATATGGCCCTGGAGTTGCAGATACATATACAGCTTGGTTAACCATGGATTCAAACTCAGCAAATTCCAAAGGCCTATTGTGCATTGCTGATGGTAATCTAAAACCATAGTCTACTAGGGTAGTCTTTCTAGACCTGTCCCCTGCATACATACCCCTAATCTGTGGAATAGTAGCATGAGATTCATCAATTATGGTTAGATAATCATCTGGGAAATAATCTATCAAGGTAAATGGCCTACTCCCCATTGGTCTAGAACTTAAATGGGCAGAGTAGTTTTCTATACCATTACAAAACCCCATCTCACTAAGCATTTCCATGTCGTATCTTGTTCTTTGCTCCAGTCTTTGAGCTTCAACTAGTTTATCTTGGTCCCTTAGGACTTTTAATCTTTCATCCAACTCTTCCTCTATATTTACTAAAGCCCTCTTTACTACTTCCTCACTAGTTGCATAGTGGGATGCAGGAAATATTGATACATGTTTTCTAACACCAATCACTTCACCTGTCAAATGATTGACCTCTACAATACGATCTATTTCATCACCAAAGAATTCTACTCTGATGGTGTTTTCAGTTGATGCTGCAGGGAATATTTCTAGTACATCTCCCCTAACTCTAAATGTACCCCTAACAAAATTTATATCATTTCTCATATATTGGACATCTATGAGTTTTTTCATGACTTCATTTCTTTCGATCATCATCCCCGGTCTTAAGGATACTACCATATTTTCATAGTTGATTGGATCACCTAGACCGTATATACAAGAAACAGACGCCACAATAATAACATCTCTTCTCTCAAACAAAGCCGCAGTTGCAGAGTGACGCAATTTATCAATCTCATCATTTATAGATGCATCTTTTTCAATATATGTGTCCGAACCTGGTACATAAGCCTCAGGTTGGTAATAATCATAATAGGAAACAAAGTATTCTACTGAATTATTTGGAAAAAACTCCTTGAACTCACTAGCTAATTGATAGGCCAGGGTCTTATTATGTGCTATGACAAGAGTTGGTCGTTGGACCTTCTCTATTACATTGGCCATGGTAAAGGTCTTTCCTGAGCCTGTAACACCAAGCAATACCTGATGCCTGTTTCCTTTATTAAGTCCCTTAACCAGGTTGTCAATAGCCTCTGGCTGATCACCTGTAGGTCTATAGTTGGATTCTATTTTAAATTTATTCATATTAATCACCTCAGTTTTTGAACGTTCGTTCTCAGTCTCTATTATATAATATATATCATTATTGTCAAAACTTATTCTATAAATAATTATGCTTGTAGAAAAGTTGTATCTATTGTAAAATATGATAGAAGGAGTGAGCCTTTATGAAGCGTATATTGCTTATATTTTCTCTTATATCTCTAATATTTATTTCAACTGCTTGTACTAGCGATCAACAAAATCCTATAATGATAAAGGATGCAAATGTAAATGCAGAATTATTAGATGATGTCAATATTGAATTTGAAATTGAAAATATAATTTTATCTAAAGGTTTCCAAAATTTGGAAGCTAAGGTTGAAGTACTAAAAAGAGACGATGGTTTTAGACTATTGGCCTCTTTAGGTTTGTTAAATACCTCTGGAATAAGTGTTAATAATATAGAAAAATCTGGTGATGAAATCAATATCTATGTAGAAAATATTTCCAGCAGATCTGAGAATCAATTAGCCATACCACAAATAATGATAGATTTGAAGAATGTTAAGCTTAGGAATATCGAAAATGCTAAGTTTAATATAATAAATGAAAATTATACTCCGATTAAGGTCAAGCTAAGTCCAAATGAGGTTATCAACAAGGTAAATTCCGATTTCCAAATAATTACACATACTTCACCAAATATCAATATCATCCAGCATGATGATAGTTACTTATGGGTACTTGATTATAAAAATATATTGGATAAATATAATTTGGAGACACCTGTAGTTGATATGTCCGTAACAGTGGATGCCAATAGTGGCGACCTAGTACAATCCTCCAAGAACTTCATTTCATACTTGATTGATGAAGGAAGTATTCTAGACTATGCACCAAGTGAACATATACTATACAAGAGAGAAGAGAGAGCCCTTTCTAGCGAAGCAAAATGGATAAATCTTATATCCTATGATATAAATACTGGCAATAAAAAAGTTTTATATTCAACAAATTTGGAAATTATAGATGCAAGATATAGTCCAGATTTAAATTCAATTGCTATTCTTGAATCAAATGATACAAACAATCAGCTCTATATTCTAGCTAGGGATGATAGTAAAGCCTATAGGGTTGTTGCATCCGATATGCAGATAAATCCCCTTCTCATTAGATGGGAAAATAATAGCAGTCTATACATATTAAACAAGACTGTATCCACATCCAGTATTTATAAGTATAACATTGAAGAAAACACTACAAGTTTAATGCATTATTTCTATTCAGATATAGTAGGACTCCAGGTTCAAGGTGATGATGTGATTATCACTATAAAAGATAAGGATACTGACCAAAATTCAATCTTCATGACTTCAAACTGGATTACTTTTGATCTTGAAGAAGAAGGTCACACTCCTAGATTCCTTACTGACACTTATATTGGATTCACAAGGTTTAATGAACAAGATACCGCAAGTGAATTGGTACTAGTTGATAAGGACAACTACAAAAAATATGATGTTATCAATTTAAATGTAACTAATTATTTTTCAATTAGCGACGATACCATCGGAATCATCTCCACAAATCAGAACAACAATGATTACACCTTCCACAAATACCATATTAAAAGTAAGGATTTAGAGAAGGTTGCAAATATTATCAGTGATAAGGTTTATTATGATAGCAATAATGAACTTCTATATATTGACTTTAGAGTTTCTTTTGAAAGCAGTAAATCCCAAATAATATTTTCATTAAATCTAGAAAAAATTGATACTAGTGAACCCTTGGTAAGATAATAATACCTAGGGTTTTTCTTTTACCCCTATATGTTTTAGTGATAATTCCTTTTTTAAGATTAAAGAACTTTATTTTATAAGTATTTTGATCAAGTTCCCCCAGATCAAGTATATCTTTCTCCTCATTAATTTTTAAATCATTGATTTTGAGTAGAATATCTCCGCTTGATATACCTATCTTTTTTGCGATACTACCATGCTTTACATCTAGGACCCTTATACCTTCACCTGGATAGGTAAATAATGGGGTTTTCCTTTGTTCTTTATAGATATTTAT
>CAZXWU010000166.1:1931-4574 GCA_964644495.1 uncultured Tissierella sp. | reverse complement strand
ACCAACTCGACAAGAGAAAGGATATGATGTTCTATTCGGATCAGCTAGAGCACTGGTAGCACCTAAAGGGACACCACAAGAGATCATAGATTATTTACATGAAAACTTTAAGGCTGCTTTAGAATCTGATGAACATATGGCAAACGCTGCTAATTCCAACCTTCCAATTATGTATATGGGTCCTGATGAGTTAGGACAATATATAGTTGATGAAGAAGTATACTTGCTTGGTATTGGAGAGTTTTTAGACTTACAATAGATATGAATTTTAGTTAGTAAGGATTGGTTCATGAATCAATCCTTACTAATATAGAGGAGGTAGAAAATGAAAAAATTTGATTATATTCTAGGTGGGATTCTCCTTGCTTTTAATGCAATAGTCTATTATATGACATCTAAGCTCCCTGATGCTGCAAGGATTTATCCCAATTTTGTAAATACTATATTGTTAATTTTATTATTGGTTCATATGATTCAAACAAACAGAAGAAAAACTGACGATGAAGCTAAAGAATCAACACCATTTAAAAATATACTATGGAATCAATTTTTTCTTGTTTTAATTAGTAGTGGTGCATATATTTTGTTAATTGATATTATTGGATATCTTACTTCAACAATCTTATATATTTTGACTGTTTTAATAGGTTTAAAAGTAAATAAAAAAGTAAGCGTGAGTATAGGCGTAATTTTTTCAATTGTTGTATACTTATTATTCAGTCGAGCTTTAAATGTACCATTACCAAAGGGACTATTAATATAGTGAGGTGAAATATTATGGTAGATATAATTTTTGGATTTACAGCAGCACTCCAGATTCAGAATTTGATTGCTGCGTTTTTAAGTACTGCAGCAGGTATTTTTGTAGGGGCAATGCCAGGACTTTCAGCAGCTATGGGTGTAGCACTATTGATTCCACTAACATTTGGAATGGCAGCTGACACTGCTTTAATTGCCTTAGTAGGGGTATATTGTGGTGCTATATATGGTGGTTCAATTTCAGCAATTTTGCTGCATACACCAGGGACCTCTTCAGCTGCAGCAACAGCAATAGATGGTTATCCAATGACTTTAAAGGGAGAGTCAGGAAAGGCCCTTGCCACAGCAATAATTTCTTCGTTTACTGGTGGGATGATAAGTGCAGTTGCATTATATACGATTTCTCCTTTACTTGCTAAATTAGCATTAGGCTTTGGGCCTACAGAATATTTTTGGCTATCCATCTTTGGATTGACCATTATCGCTGGGGTAAGTTCAGATTCAATGGTAAAGGGACTGGTGTCAGGGGCTTTCGGTTTAGTATTATCAACAATAGGGATGGACCCTATGCTAGGAGTACCTAGATTTAATTTTGGTTCTAGTTCGCTACTAGAAGGGCTTCCATTTACAGCAACATTAATAGGGCTTTTCTCAATGTCTCAGGTCTTAATACTAGCAGAAAGAGAATTGAAAAAGAGAGCCAAGGCAAAAAAAGTAGATGATAAAGTCTTCTTAAATAGAAGTGAGCTAAAGAGAATTACGCCAGTATCTTTATGGTCTGGCCTAATAGGTGTTGTAGCAGGGATTCTACCTGGTGCAGGTGGAACTATTGCTAGCTTTATTGGATATAATGAGTCAAAGAAATTTGTTAAAGATAAATCCTTACATGGTACTGGAATTATTGAAGGGGTAGCAGGACCAGAAGCTGCAAATAACGCAGTTACAGGTGGGTCGATGATACCAATGTTAACCTTGGGAATTCCAGGTAATAGCGTATCTGCAATTCTTCTTGGTGGATTATTAATTCAAGGATTAGCACCTGGTCCAGATTTGTTCACAATACATGGTAAAATTACCTATACATTTTTTGCAGGATTTGTTGTAGTTAATATCTTTATGTTGATATTAGGATTAACTGGTACACCACTATTTTCTAAGGTAGCACAGATAGAAGATAGAGTCCTAATACCAATTATATTTTCACTTTCAACAATAGGTTCCTATGCAATTAGTAATAATCCTACAGATATAAAAGTAATGTTTATCTTTGGGATTGTTGGATATTTCGTTAAGAAGTTTAACTTAAACGCATCTGCAATTGTGTTAGCACTTATACTTGGACCTATAGGTGAAACAGGTCTGAGGAGAACTTTGATTATAAACAATGGTAATATACTTTCTTTGTTCAATAGTACAATTTCTTGGGTCTTGATAGGATTGACATTGTTATCAATATTAACACCAGTTTTTACCATGATAATTGATAAAAGAAAGAAAATAGTTGAAAATGGTGAGTAAAATATGATATCTCAAATGGAAATAATAACAAGATTAGTTCTTGCTGCAGTAATAGGTGGGCTAATAGGAATAGAAAGAGAATTTAAGAATAGACCAGCAGGGCTTAGGACTCATGTCCTTGTATCCCTTGGTTCTGCTCTTATAATGCTTATTTCCATTGATGGATTTACCAATATAGTTAATCAGACAGGGGACCCTGCTAGGCTTGCTGCACAAGTGGTAAGTGGAATAGGATTTTTAGGCGCTGGAACCATTATGAGAACTGAAAATAGTATCAATGGATTGACTACAGCCGCGAGCCTGTGGGTTGCGGCTGGTATAGGATTAGCAGTATAGGTTCATAAAAATAATATAAAAAAATTAAAT
>CAZXWU010000166.1:0-1921 GCA_964644495.1 uncultured Tissierella sp. | reverse complement strand
GCAGTAGGTGCTGGATATTACCTGGGATCTGTTATCACTGCATTTTTATCATTAATCACACTTATGAAACTCGGCAATTTTGAAAGAAAGGTATTGATTAAAAATTATACAATCATCAATGTAGTAGCAAATGACAAACCTGGTACAATAGGTGAAATTGGCACTGTAATAGGAAGCCATAAGATATCAATAAAAGATATATCTATTGAAAACCATGATGATGACGATCGACATATCGGTGTGAAATTTGTAATTAAGGCAGCACCTTCTTTTGAAATTAATAAATTATATAGAGATATATATGGTATAGATGGTGTCGTAAAGGTTTCTAGTTTCGACTAAATAGTATTTTAAAACATCCTATATAATGTTATAATTATATAAGGTGGGGTGATGAAGTGGATAAGCTAAAAATACTAGTAGTAGATGATGAAAAAAATATAGTTGAATTATTAACCATAAATTTAGAATTACTTGGATATGAAGTGATATCGGCTTACACAGGAATGGAAGCAATTACTTTAACCTTGTTAGAATTACCTAACCTTATTCTTTTAGATATTATGTTACCAGATAGTGATGGGGTACAAATTTGCTCTATGATAAGAAACAATCAGAAAACTAAAGACATACCCATCATATTGGTATCTGCTAAAAGTCAAGAAGAAGATAAAGTTGAAGGTTTAATGGCGGGTGCAGACGATTATATAACAAAACCTTTTAGCGTAAAAGAAATTCATGCTAGAATTCAAAGTGTTTTAAGAAGGAGCATGAAAAATATGGAGTATATAGATGTCGAAAGTAAATATGATGATAAAAAAAATCTAAGTATAAATAAAGAAAAATATGAGGTTCTAAAAGGGAATAAACCTATAGATTTAACCTTGACAGAGTTTAGGATTCTAAGCTGTTTATATGAAAAACCGAATAAAGTATATACTAGGGAAGAATTAATGGAGGAAATTTCCTTAGATAAAGAAAGGTCAGACCTGAGAACCATAGATGTGCATATTAGAAATATCAGAAAGAAGTTAGAGTCTGATGATGAGGAATATATAGAGACTGTAAGAGGTATAGGATATCGGGTTAAATAATTATGAGAAGAAAAATTTTATTAAATTTTATTTTTATATTAATTGTCTCTTCTTCAATAACTGGCTATATTGCTTTTGATACAATAAAAAGCGGTCACCTAGCTAGTAAAGAAGAGAAATACATTTCCAGCCTAAATCTAATTAAGAGCTCTATTGCTAGCAATAATATTAGCTTTTCAAACTTTAATTTTTTTAATCAAGCACAAAAATTTTCAAAACTTACTTCATCTAGGGTTACATTTATTGGAATTAATGGAATTCCTCTAGCAGATTCTGATAATAATAGCATAATTTTTGACAATTTATCTTACTCTCAGGGAATTAACAATGTAATTAATAGTCAATCAAAGATTTATTATGAATATAGCAAGGAAATGGGCAACAACTACTATTATTATACTGATCTATTTGAGATGGGGTATAATGAGAATATTATTATCAGAATAGGAGAAAGTGTAGATAGTACAGATCAGTTAATTGATAAATTTTTGAGTTATTTACTTATGTCAATATTTGCAAGTATAGTTGTTGCAATAGTAATTTCCCTTATTATGATTGAGAATTTAGTGAGGCCTTTAAAAGAATTATCAGAAGCATCAAAACTTGTTGCAGAAGGTGATTTTTCACATGTTTTAGAGATTGATTCAGATGATGAGATTGGTGAGTTAACTGCGAGTTTTAATTCTATGATATTAGAACTAAATAATTATCTAAACTCAATAAAAGAAGTAGAAAGAATGAGGAAAGATTTTGTATCCAATGTATCCCATGAGCTGAAGACACCACTGACATCTATTTTAGGCTTTGTTGAAACCCTTAAGATAGAA
>CAZXWU010000165.1:0-4622 GCA_964644495.1 uncultured Tissierella sp. | reverse complement strand
AATAATGTGACTAATGCAGAAAACATTACTATAAATGAATTAAATCCTGAACGTTGCAAATATTTATCTGAGACTTACGGGGTTAATGCTTTAGTAGATGCAAATGATGATATAGAAAAAGCAGATATGATTATTATAGCTGTAAATCCACATATTGTTCCAATAGTTGCTAAGGGAATTAAGAAGTTTATGCGTGAGGAAGCAATAGTAATATCAATCGCAGCTGGTGTTAAAATTGCAACACTTGAGAGTCATTTAGGAACTAGTAAGAAGATATTGAGAATTATGCCTAATACTCTGATTCAATCGGGGAATGGATATAGTGCTGCTTGTGCCAATGAGAAGGTTGATGATAAAGACAAGGAATTTATTGGGAAGTTTCTAGATGCACTGGGCCAGACCATGTATATCACAGAGGACAAATTTAATACATTTACAGCTTTTAGCTGCTCAGGACCACTTTGGATCTACAAGATGGTAGAGGCATTGATAGACTCTGGTGTATATGTTGGTTTCAGTCGTGAAGAAGCTCGTAATATAGTTATTAAAAACATGTTAGGTGTAGGGATGGTTCTAGATGAGACAGGTCTTCATCCAGCGGTAAAAGTAGACGAGCTTACAACTCCAGGAGGAGTGACTATTGAAGGTTTTAAGGTTCTTGAGGAAAAAGCATTTGCTGGAAGCTTAATGGCATCAATTAGTGCTGCTGTTCAGAAAGCTAATTCTATTGAATAAGCTGTTTAAATAGTTAGGATAGTGCATGTGTCTTATATAAAAACATATTTGTGTCATATTAGAAACACAAACAAGAGGAAGGTGGGCCAAATATGGCACATCTTCCTTTAAAATCAAGTATATATAAGGTTTTTACTTTTACGACATATTTTGATTAGGACTATTAATATGCTATAAGTTAGTACTTATACAGTATTTGCTCTTAACTATGCTATATATTTACTACTTTGGTTATCAACTCCTTAGTTGGCACAGTATTTGCATATTTATTTAGTATAGATATTATAACAATAAAAAATATTAAATATTAACTAATATATTTTAATATATTAGTTAAAGAACAAATAATTATACAATGAGGAAAAATATAAAATCAAAAAAATTGTTTAATGTCAAATCTTTGCCTAGGAGGAATAATTTTATGATATTTAATATTCAGAAGTGTTCCATACATGATGGAGAAGGATTAAGGACTTTAGTATTTTTTAAAGGTTGTCCTATGGAATGTTTATGGTGTGCAAATCCAGAGTCCCATTCATATGAAGCTGAAGTTATGGAATTTCCATCCAGATGTATAGGATGTGGTATGTGTAAGGAAGCTTGTCCTGAATCTGCGATTTCGTCGGCTGAGGATGGATATAAAATTGATAGAAGTAAGTGTACAAATTCTTATAAATGCGCAGAAAGTTGTTATGCTGAAGCAAAAGTATTAGTGGGAAAAAACTATTCTATAGAGGAACTTTTCCAGGAGATAGAAAAGGACCGAGCTTTTTATTCTATATATGGTGGAGGGGTAACCTTCTCTGGAGGAGAACCATTGACTCAAGCTAAATACCTTACAGAAATAGCAAAAAAATGTAAAGAAAATGGGATTAATGTAGTTGTTGAAAGCTGTGGATATGGTGTATATGATGAATTTAAGAAAGCTTTGCCCTATATAGATAAGATGTTTTTAGACATAAAACACATTGACTCAAACACACATAAATCTTTGACTGGTAAGGGAAATGAATTAATATTAGAGAATATTAAACGCATTTCAGACTTTGGAATTGCAATAACAGCACGAACACCAATCATACCAGGCTATAATGATTCAGTTGACAATATTATTGGTATTTCAGAGTTTATAGCTACTATACCAGGGATTAAAGATTATGAGCTCTTGGCATATCATAATTTTGGAGGATCTAAATATAAATCATTGGGAAGAAATTATGCTTTAGATCATGTTTTACCTCCTTCAGATGATGAAATGAGGAGCTTAGTGAAATCTTCAAATCAAATACTTCAAAAGTATGATAAAGAATGTTTCTGTACAATAGAAAATAAAAAGGAGATGATAATATGATATCAAAAAGAATATCAAGGCTTAATGAGAAGGTGCGCTATAGTAATCCAACTATTTGCTTAGATCGTGCACGATTAATAAATGAGTTTTATGGTCAATTATCTATGGAGCCTTTTATACTTAGAAGGGCAAAATCATTTGAATTTGTTTTAGAAAATAAAGAGATATTTATTGATGAAGATTCAATTTTAGTTGGCCACCTTGCATCTCGTTTAAATGCTGTGCCTATTTATCCTGAAACAACTGCATGGTTACGTGATGACTTAGAAACTCTTGACACAAGGAGCTCAGACCATTTTGAGTTCTTGCCAGGAGAAAAGGAAGAACTAAGACAGATTGTTAAACTATGGGAAGGTAGAACTTTTGGTGATTTAACTGGAAATCAGCTTGATGAAGATATGAATGATATGATTGATATTGGTATTTTTACAAAGGGAGTTTCTAATCTCTCAACAATGAACCATGCACCAGATTATGACGAAATGATAAAAAAAGGATTCCGCCATTACATCAACAAGTGCAAGGAAAATATAGCTAATATAGAGCATATGGATATTGATACCATGGAGAAAAAGATTACATGGGAGAGTATGATAATAGTAATGGAAGCAATTATTAAATTTGCAAATCGTTACGCAGATTTAGCAGAGGAAATGGCTGGTCAATGCTCTGATTCTAGTAGGAAGGAAGAACTTATAAGCATAGCAGAAAACTGTCGATTAGTTCCAGAAAATCCTCCTGAGAATTTCCAACAGGCTGCACAATTTGTGTGGTTTACTCATCTTGCATTAATGATGGAAGTAAATGGAGGAGACCATTGCCTTGGACGCTTTGACCAATATATGTATCCATTTTATAAAAAAGACCTAAAAGATGGTATAAGCAATGAATTTATAGTAGATATTGTTCACGAGTTTAAACTAAAATTTGAAGAGCTTTGGGTATTGCGTACAGAACGAGAGTCTCAAGCTTATCCAGGATGTCCTCTTTGGATACACATGATATTAGGTGGAGTACTTCCAAATGGAGAAGATGGATGTAACGAACTTACAAACTTAATACTTCACTCTATGGAAGACTTGCAAACAAAAGAACCTTGTGTTTCTTTCCGTTATCATGACAATGTAAATCAAGAGACATTTAGATTAGCTATAGCAGTAGCAAGAAAAGGAGGAAGTCATCCAGCATTTTTCAATGATCATACTGCCATTCATCATCTTCAGAACTTAGGATTTACCATGGAAGAATCTAGGGACTGGGGAATATGTGGATGTATAGAACCTATAGTTCAAGGTAAAACGGACTTCCAATCGAACACTGGTTACTTTAATCCTATTAAGATTTTTGAAATTACACTTAACAATGGGCTAGACCCCTATACTAATACGCAAATAGGTATTGAGACTGGAGATGTAAGAGAATTTACATCCATAGAGCAACTAATGGATGCATATGCAAAACAACAAGACTTTTTTATGAAGAAGTTTATAGATGTATTCAATAGAATAGTTTCTACCCATGCTCATGCATTGCCTACTATAACTGGATCATGTTTCACAGATGGCTGTATTGAAAAAGGAAGAATACTACAACGTAAAGGGGCAGATCATCGTTATTCCGCCATTGCTATTTCTAGTGTAGCAAATTTAGCAGACTCTTTAGCTGCCATTGAGGAATGTGTCTTTAATAAAAAACATTTAACTATGACTGAGTTAATGGATCTTTTAGAAACAAACTTTGAAGGTAGAGAGGAAATGCGTCAGCTATTGATTAATAGGGCTCCTAAATATGGAAATGACATAAAGGAAGTTGATGATTATGCTCATTGGCTTATTGCTTTATGTCAAGAACAAGGGACCCAAGTTAAAGATGGCCGAGATGGAGACTTTACATTAGTAATAGCATCACAATCTTACAATGTTGTCCTTGGACGTTTGATAGGTGCAACACCTGATGGAAGGGTTGCCTATGGAGACCTTGCTGACAATGCATCCCCTATGATAGGTATGGATAGAAATGGTCCTACAGCCGTTGTATCATCTGTAGCAGCTTTAGACCCATTGATTCCAGCAAGTGGAATACTTCTTAACCAACGTTTTGATCCTGCCATAGTAAAGGGAGAGAAGGGACTGGATTTATTAGAAACAGTTATTCGAGCATATTTTAAAAAGAATGGCCAGCATATTCAAATAAACGTAGTGGATACTGATACCTTGTTAGCAGCTCAAGAAAACCCTCTAGACTATAGAGATATATTAGTACGTGTAGCTGGATATTCTGCTTACTTTGTTGATTTAGAAAAAGAAATACAAGATAATATTATAGCAAGAACTGTACAAACATCACTATAATAGTATATCCATTTTAAAGAATCTTGAAAAATAGACATCTTTTGAGATAAATCGATAAATTAATATATTTGTAAATAAGACCAATTAGGATTTGTATGTAGAATCTTAATTGGTCTATTTTTTATTTTAAAAAGTGCACTTGACAATTTATGCAAAGCATACTATACTAAAATTGCAAAGCTAAC
>CAZXWU010000164.1:1660-4628 GCA_964644495.1 uncultured Tissierella sp. | reverse complement strand
GTGTGATAGAGAAGGAATGTTGGTTCTTGATGAATTATCTGATATGTGGACTAGACCTAAGAATCACAACGACTATTCCCAAGTATTCCCATACATTTGGGAGCAAGATGTAGAAGCCTTAGTTGCAAAAAATTATAATCATCCTTCTGTAATAATGTATATTACAGGTAATGAAATACAAGAAGCAGGTACTGCAAAAGGTGCTGGAATTAACCGTATGATTACAAATAAAATCAGAAGTTTAGATGATACAAGATATGTTACTAGTTCCTTTAATGGTTTATTAGCAGCGGCAGATCGTATGATGGAGATAATGTCAAATATTACAGGAATGAGTATGGAAGAGCTTGCCCAAGGCCAAAATCAAGGGGATGTTAGTGAGTCTTCTGGTGGTAGTGATGCCCTTAATAGTACCATGAGTGTTTTGGTTGGACCAATGGCTGACAAAATGGCAGCTTCTGATATTATGACTGAAACACTAGAAGAGTTTGTTGATGCAAATGATATTGCTGGATACAACTATCTAACAGGGCGTCATGAATTAGAAAAAGAAATAAATCCAAACCGAATTGTATTAGGTACGGAAACATTTCCAGCTGATATCTATCGTTTGTGGAAGATTGTTAAAGAGAACAGTAATGTAATTGGTGATTTAACATGGACTGGATACGATTATCTTGGAGAAGCGGGAATAGGAATATTCTATTACGATGGACGAATTCCATTTCAACCAAACTGGCCTAGTAGCGTAGCCAATATTGGGGATATTGATATTACGGGTTATAGAAGACCAATAAGCTACTATAGAGAAATCATATTTGGACTTAGAAAAGAACCATATATTGGTGTAGAAAGACCTGAATACCATGGCAAGGAACCAGCTAAAACAGCATGGATGTGGAAAGATGAAGTTGCAAGTTGGACATGGACTGGGTTTGAAGGAAAGCCAACGGTTGTAAATGTATATGGAATAGGTGATACGGTTGAGCTTTTCTTAGATGACATTTCTTTAGGAAAGAAGCCTTGTGGGGAAGAAAATGAATATCTAGCTACATATGAAATAGAATATCAGCCAGGTGAACTAAAAGCAGTTAGTTATACCAATGGTGAGATTGATGGAACTCATATTCTTTATAGCGCTTCAAATGACGTGGAATTAAATGTAGAAGTTGATCGTGATGTTATTTGTGCAGATGGTGGAGACTTATCATACATTCGTGTAGGTTTGATAGATAAGGATGGTCATCAGAATTTACAACTTGTGAAAAATATAAGTATTAAGGTAGAAGGAGAAGGATACTTGCAAGGGTTTGGAAGTGCTGATCCTATGACGGAAAATCATTATTTTAATACAAGCTGGGATACTTATGATGGTTATGTGCTTGCAGCAGTTCGTTCCACTGAAAAATCAGGAGAAATAAAGGTTACTTTTACAGCAGAAGCTTGTGAAGATAAGATAGTTGTTATAAATACGAAAGCTGAGAAGAAATAATAATGGAACAGGTAAAAATGGAAGAAAGAAAATATTTAAAATTACATCAAAAGATGGCTTATGGATCAGGGGATATGGGTTCTAACTTTATGTATACTTTTGTTATGTCCTTCCTACTTATATATTTGACTGATACCGTAGGATTAAATGCTGGAATTGTTGGAACATTAATGATGTTCTCTAAGATATTTGATGGATTTACAGATGTTATATTTGGTAGCATATTAGACAGAACAAAATCAAAAATGGGAAAAGCCAGGTTTTGGCTACTTTGGTCAACATTTCCACTTGCTATATTTGAAATATTATTGTTTGCAATTCCTTCAATGTCAGTGACAGCTCAATATGTTTATTTCTTTGTAGCATATACAATATTAAACTCAGTTTTCTATACTGCAAATAATATTTCCTATGCATCATTGACAGCACTAATAACAAAAAATCCAACAGAGCGAGTTCAACTTGGTTCCATTCGCTTTATATTTGCACTAGTAGCTGGAATTCTAATATCTACAATTACAATAAACTTGGTTGGGGTTTTTGGAGGTGGATCCACTGGTTGGAGAACTGTAGCAATTGTATATTCAATTATAATGGTTATATGTAATTTGATAGTAGTGCTTTCTGTTAAAGAACTTCCTCAAGAAGAGGAGGAATTATCTAATCAAAACCAAGGAAATCTTATTGATAATATAAAAATCTTACTTAAGAACAAATATTATTTGTTAATATTGGCGTATTATCTTGTAATGTATGCTATGTCAGGGATTACTCAGGGAATAGGAGTGTTTTTCGCTACTTATATATTAGGAGACCCTTCCTTATTAGGACTTTTCTCTCTGGCAGGTATGTTACCTATGATTATTGGTTTGGCTGTTACACCAATGTTAGTAAAAAGATGGGGAATCTATAAAATAAATGTTATAGGTCTCTTGGTTTCTTCTATTGTTGGAATATTTGTAGTTATATCTGGATATGCACAGATCGTTCCTTTGTTAGTAATATTTATGGCAATAAAAGGATTGTTTTCAAGCCCTATGATAGGAACAATTAATGCGGTGATTGCTGATACTGCAGAATATACATATCTAAAAGAAGGTAGGAGATTAGAAGGGACCATGTATAGCTGCTCCTCGGTAGGAATTAAAGTAGGTGGAGGTTTAGGTAGTGCAATAGGTGGTTGGTTATTAACACTTGGAGGTTATAATGGTCTATTACAAGCTCAACCCGACAGTGCTTTAAGAATGATAAGTTTTATGTATTTGGTAATACCATTTATAGCTTCTTTTATTATGGCTTTTATTGCATCACGTCTTAATGTACAAAAGGCAATTGATGAGTTGGAGTTGCAGAAAGTGAAATAGTTCAAAGTGAGTTGTTAATAGTGAATAAGTTATCTGGTTAAAAACCTAGGGCTGTATGGTCCTAGGTTTTGTTTCGATTTTTTGGTATTTGGTGATGTTGGAGTGATAAAAA
>CAZXWU010000164.1:0-1650 GCA_964644495.1 uncultured Tissierella sp. | reverse complement strand
CTATTAATACGATTTTATAGAATATTTAAAAAACAATCCTGATAGGGTTGTTTTTTTATGGTAGTAATAAACATATAGAAATAGTATAAAGAAGCAAAATTAATTTTTGACAAAATTAACTAACAGTGTTAAACTACTAAGCATGTTAGGAAATTAGAAAAGGAGACGCTATGATGGATTATAATAAACTTGCCGAACATTTTTACCATGAAACTTATCAATTAAAAAAATATGGACATCAACGAATAATTGACGAGAGCATGCAAGGTGAAATATTCACACTACTATATATTAAAAGTAGAAATACTGAAAATAAAAATACTGAAAATAAAAATACTAAAAGTATTAATACTTTAGTCACTCCAGGTGATATAAGTGAAGAAATGAGTATAAGTTCGGCTAGGGTAGCGACTATATTAAATAATCTTGAGAAAAAAGGTCTTGTAGAGAGAAAAATCGATACAATAGATAGAAGAAGGATTTTAGTTGCTCTTACAAGAAAAGGAGAGGAACAAGCAGAAAATAGTAATAGAAAGGTTATTAATCAGATAGAAAAAATGCTAAAACTTTTAGGGGAAGAGGATGCTAAAGAGTTTGTAAGAATTACTGCAAGAATTGTTGATCTAGCCCCAAAGGTGGTTGAAGATTAATATCAGTATTAAATATAAAATCAATAAAGAAAGATTTAAGGAGAAAAAATATATGCTTGAATTAAAAGAAATCGTCAAACACTACCCTGCAGGTGACAAGCCTGTAGAAGCACTAAAAGGATTGAACTTAAAATTTCGCAAAAGCGAATTTGTTTCCATTCTTGGGCCATCAGGCTGTGGTAAGACCACCTTACTTAATATTGTTGGTGGACTAGACCAGTATACAAGTGGAGATTTAATTATAAATGGCAAATCCACAAAGGATTTTAAAGATAGGGATTGGGATACATATAGAAATCATTCAATAGGATTTGTATTTCAAAGCTATAACCTAATTCCACACCAAACTGTATTACAAAATGTTGAAATTGCATTAACCGTATCAGGAGTATCAAAGGCTGAACGAAAAAGAAAAGCCATAGAGGCATTAGAAAAGGTAGGGCTTGGAGATCAATTAAGTAAAAGGCCTAATCAAATATCAGGTGGACAAATGCAAAGAGTAGCTATAGCTCGTGCCTTAGTTAATGATCCAGATATTATATTAGCCGATGAACCTACAGGTGCATTGGATACAGAAACAGGGATACAGGTTATGGAAATCTTAAAAGAGGTAGCAAAAGACCGTTTAGTTATTATGGTTACTCATAATCCAACCCTAGCTAATAAGTATTCCACTAGAATAATTCAAATGTTAGATGGTAATATAATAGATGATTCTATGCCTTTAGAAAAGGCTGAAGAAATTAATGTTAAAGAGGAAGGCAAAAAGCCATCCATGTCCCTAATGACAGCCTTTATGCTGTCCCTTAAAAACTTATTTACAAAAAAGGGGCGTACTACCTTAACTGCATTTGCAGGAAGTATAGGTATTATGGGGATTGCCTTAATACTATCAGTATCTCAAGGGATGACCAATTACATTGACCTAGTACAAGAAGATGCCTTGTCTTCTTATCCACTAAGTATAGAAGAAACTTCTGTTGATATGACTACTCTTATG
>CAZXWU010000163.1:3972-4666 GCA_964644495.1 uncultured Tissierella sp. | reverse complement strand
GAAATATTTATGGCATTCCTAATCCTTATATTGTTTTTATTTATAGTCCCAGAGGAATTTTCATCAAGGGGAGAAGAATATATCTTTTTGGATATGCCAATAGAAGCAAAAGATGTATATTTAAAGAGCCTTGCTGGTGAGGATTTACTTAGTGAAATAAAAAATGTGAAAATAAAAATTGACGGTAAAGATAAGAATGTAGACCTCTATGAAACAGAGGATTCAAGCCTATATTTTTTAGAAAGCAAAGAAGATATAATATATATGGCAAATAATAAAAGGAAAATTTCCTTAACAATCAAGATGGATGAAGACCATAATCTAGCATATGAGTATTATTTGCAGGGCTATGAAGGTCAGAAACTTAAAAATTTAATAAGGGTTCTAAATCTGGAATCAGCCCAGCTTTTACAGAAAAATATGGATAGTCTGGAAGTTAGACCTATTTCCATAGACAGTAAGAGGCTTTCAGACAAGGAAAATATGCTACCTTCTGTTTTAGTATTTAATGGTTCTCTTATGGGCCTATTTATAATAGCTGCCTATATATTTTTAGATAGACAGGAAGGAGTAATAAAGGCCTACGCCCTTACACCCTCGCCTGTATGGCAATATTTAATAAGCAAGATAGGGATAATAGTCTTTACCAGTATCCTATCCAGTATGCTGGTTTTACTTCCGGTAATGGGCTTGA
>CAZXWU010000163.1:0-3962 GCA_964644495.1 uncultured Tissierella sp. | reverse complement strand
TTGAAACCAGACTACCTATTACTCTTAGTCTTATTAATTTCAACAGCCTTTTTCTCATCAGCCCTAGGCTTACTAATCGCAAGTTTCTATGATAGCCTAATTCAAGCCTTTGCTGCTATATATACCTTTATGATAATAATGATTCTTCCCAATATGGCTTATTTCCTTCCTAGCTGGAATCCCACTTGGATTAAGATTTTTCCAACCTATTCAATGTTGCAAGGCTTTAAATCTGTAATATTAGCCAATGGAGATGTGGCCTATGTTTTGAGTATTTCTGCTGGTTTTCTATTGACGGGCTTAATCATGTTTTTCTTGGCTAACCTAAGATACAAGAAAACACTTTTTAGATAGGAGGGAGTTTATGTTTAAGAAAGTATGGACAATATTTTTGAGGGATTTGAAAGTTAATATAAAGGACTTTTTATCACTGTATATACTTTTTATTCCTCTCTTGTTTGCAATTGGAATAAATTTATTTACTCCATCCATAAATGATACTACTGTAAATTTAGCCCTTATAAAAGGGGAAAATAATCAATTAGCGACCTATATGGAGCAATTTGCTAAGGTGGAGGAATTTGATAATTTAGAAGCTTTAAAAGAGAGGGTGGAAGGAAGAGATAGCATGATAGGAATTGTCCCTGAAGAGGGCCAGTATTATATAATGATTGAGGGAAATGAATCCGATATGGATATAGAATACTCTAAAATACTTCTTGGCTTATACGAAACAGGATTGAATATTGAAGATTCTAAAACTGAAATAATAGAATTTGGAAGGACAGTTCCCCCTATTAAAAAAACCTTGGTTAATACGAGTATACTTTTTATATCTATATTAGCTGGTATGCTTATTTCCTTGAATATAGTGGAGGAGAAGGTGGACAATACCATAAGTGCAATAAACTTAACCCCTACAAGCCATAATTCTTTCCTCCTTGGCAAGTCCATAATTGGAATCATATTTGCAATACTTGGTGGCTTGGCCCTGGTATATATAGCAGGATTTGGAGATGTTGATATAGAGAAGATACTCTTAATAATCTCTGTTTTGACTATTTTAAGTATTTTGGTAGGGTTTATTCAAGGTCTAATCAACGATGATATAATGACCGCAGCTGCCAGTATAAAGCTATTATTTCTACCTCTTATTGCCGGTGTGCTTGCAGTAGAAATACTTTCAGGGAAGTGGCAAAGGATTCTTTATTGGAATCCATTTTATTGGGCCTACAAGGGAAATGACCTTGTCCTTAGCAAAAATGGGAGTTGGGGTCAAATACTAATTTATGCTGGAATAGTTTTATTTTTAAGTGGAATAGTTTATGTTTTTTTGGCCCCTAAAATTAGAAAGGGACTTGAATAATTAAAAGGTTGAAAAAGGAAAGACAGTTGGCAGGCATAAAGGGGGTTAGTCAATGAAAGATAGAATCAGAAACATATCGTCATCTCAAACAATTATGCTAGGATTTGCATTTATGATACTAGTAGGGGCAAGCTTATTAAACTTGCCAATAGCCAGCAAAACAGGAGAAAGTGTTGGTTTTTTAAATGCCTTATTTACTGCAACATCTGCTAATTGTGTTACTGGCCTAGTGGTAGTTAATACCATGGAGCATTGGACTTTTTTTGGGAAGATTGTAATATTAGCCTTAATACAATTTGGTGGATTAGGTTTTATGGCGATTATTACAATTGGGATGATCTTGTTAAATAAGAAAATTTCCTTAAAAAGTAGAAAGGCCATCCAAACTTCATTTAACCAAGCTGATATTGGTGGTATGGTGAAGCTAGTAAAGAGAGTAGTTAAAATCACTTTGATATTTGAATCAATCGGTGCCATAATTCTTGCCATTATATTCTATACAAGTATGGAAATAAAGATATTGGAAGCCTTGTTTCAAGGAATTTTTCATTCGATTTCTGCATTTTGCAATGCTGGATTTGATAATCTGGGAAGTGACAGCCTTGTTCCTTTTCAATTAAATGGTTTTTTAAACTATACAATCATGTTTCTTATTGTAGCAGGTGGTCTAGGGTTTAATGTATGGATAGAGATAATAGAGAATTTTAAAAACAAAGAAAAAAAACCTTTGAGATTAAGACTTATTCACATGAGTTTACATAGTAAAATTGTAATAGGATTTACCAGCATATTAATTTTTGGAGGAGCATTATTATTTTTATTGTTTGAATGGTCCAATGTAGATACAATTGGAAACTTTAATATACTGGGTAAAATAAGAGCAGTATTATTTCAGTCTGTAACACTTCGTACAGCTGGCTTCAACACAATATTCCAAGGTCAATTAACAGATTTTTCAAAAGCCCTATCATGTGTCTGGATGTTAATTGGGGGTTCTCCAGCCAGTACAGCTGGTGGCATAAAAACAGTAACTATTGCAGTCATTTTAATTTCTATGGTAGCTGCTTTAAAAGGGAAAAATAGACTAGAAATATTCAGAAGAACATTGCCCTTTGATTTATTATTAAAAGCCATAACCATATTAATGATTATGTTGCTTTTGGTTTCCCTTTCTACAATATTATTATATTTTACAGAATCTCTTAATCACCACGAATATCAATTTTTAGATCTATTGTATGAAGTATGTTCTGCCACAGGCACTGTAGGTTTGTCGACAGGAATTACTGGTGGTCTTTCTAGTTTGGGAAAAATGATATTAATTGCCTGTATGTATTTAGGCAGACTAAGCCCAATTACTGTTATTATTGCACTTAATTCAAAATTAGATGATGATACTGAAATTATAAAATTACCAGATGAGCGAGTAATTATTGGATAAAAAATCTTTAGGGGAGGGATAGTATGGCTAAAAAATATAAAAATAAAAATTTTGCAATACTTGGTTTAGGACGCTTTGGAATGAGCATTATAGAAACCTTATCTCAATATGATGTAAATATTTTAGCATGTGACCATGACGAGGCAAGAGTATCTCTTGCTACAGAATATGCAACTCATGTTATTCAAGGGGATCTATCGGATGAAAAGACTCTTATAAAGATAGGTTTAAATGATTTTGATGTTGTTGTATTAGCAATGGGTGAAAGTTTTGAAACTTCTCTTATAGCAACTATGATTGCTAAAGAGCAAGGGGCAAGATATATTATAGTAAAAGCTAGAAATCAGCGCCAAGAAAAGATATTAAAAAATAATGGAGCAGATAAAGTTGTTTTACCAGAATATGAAATGGGATATAAAATAGCAAAATCAATTGTAGAACCTAATATCCTAGAGATTTTAAATGATATGAAAGATTATTCAATTATTGAAATGAAACCATTTGATGAATGGATAGGCAAAACTTTGAAAGAAACAAATATACGTCATAATCATGGTATAACTATCCTAGCTATTATAAAGCAAGGAAATAAAATTATAATACCTGTATCACCAGATACATCAATAGATAAGGATGATGTTTTACTTGTATTTGATGAAAAAATCAGTATATAGATAATAAACAATAATTGTGGCAATATTAAGCACTTTAATGATCTTCTTTTAAGAAAATCAAGAATAATTAACATAGCTCTTTTCTTGCCACAGGGGAACGTGTCATAATAGTGATGGGTGCAATAAATGCTTTTAAATCAAGGGCTTCAGAAACTTTAAATAAATATATTCGTGCATTGCTTAGAGTGATTAGGACCTAATTGCTGTGAGCAGTGCATGGGAGTAAAGTTTTAATTCTTTAAGAATTTATAAATGTATAGTATACTTATATTATAATCATTGTCAGTTACGACGTATCAGTAGAATTATATGCGACAGGAGGGGATTGTATTGAATAGCAAATCAAAACAGGATCAAGTTATAAGCAATGATTCAATTTCACTTAATTCTTATGAAGAAATGGCTGAATATTATTTTAAATATGTAGATACAAAACCATTCAATGCCTATTATGAAAGACCTGCAACTATATCATTACTTC
>CAZXWU010000162.1:0-4673 GCA_964644495.1 uncultured Tissierella sp. | reverse complement strand
TAATAGTAACAGGAGTACTCAGCTTTATAGTATATAAAAATCTTACAGAAAAGCAGCCTAAAGGAGGAGAATAATATGAACTTACAGAAAATCAATAGGACTTTATGTTATATTATTTTAATTTTACTGTCAGTATTGTGTCTCTTTTCCTTTTATTTATTGATTGTCAACTCTACAAGAGCACATTCGCAAATACAAAAGGGATTTTCATTTGGCTTTGGTGACTTTTTTCAGGCAAATTTCAAAAACGTCTTGGGTAATAAAGAATTGCCAGTTATTAATGGTATCATCAATAGTTTTATTGTTTCATCTTCGACAGCAGTTTTGGCCACTTACTTCTCTGTTTTGACAGCATTTAGCATACATACTTATGATTTTAGATTTAAAAGACTTATCTTTACATTTATTATGATGATTATGATGGTCCCTAATCAGGTATCTGCCTTGGGCTTTATGAGTTGGGTAGGTGAATTGGGACTAATGGATTCATTGATTCCACTCTTCTTGCCATCAATCGCTTCACCTATTGTATTTTATTTTATGCTTGCCTATATGCAAAGCAATCTACCTAAAGCAATGATAGAAGCAGCAAGAATGGATGGAGCAAGTGAGTTTAGAATATTTAACCAGATGGTTGTACCTATAATGAAGCCCGCCATTGCAGTTCAAGCAATATTTACATTTGTGGGTGCATGGAATAATTATTTTATACCTTCATTAATAATAAGATCCTCAGAAAAGAAGACACTACCTATCCTCATAGCCCAACTCAGAAGTGCTGATTATCTAAAGTTTGATATGGGTCAGGTATACATGCTGATTTTCCTTGCAATCATACCAATTATAATTGTATATATAATCCTATCAAAGTATATAGTACGAGGAGTAGCTGTAGGAAGCGTAAAGGAATGATGAATATGAGATATGGTTATTTTGATAAAACAAATAAAGAATATGTAATCACCAGACTAGATACCCCTACACCTTGGATTAATTATTTAGGCTCACCTGAATATGGAGCTTTGATATCACATAATGCAGGTGGTTATAGTTTTGTAAAAAGTGGTGCAAAAGGTAGGATTCTTAGATATAAGTTTAATGACAATGATAGTCCAGGCAGATATATTTACATCAGAGATGATAATTCACATGAATATTGGTCTGCCTCATGGCAACCTGTTGGGAAAACTGAGGGCTACGAAGGCATTTGCAGACATGGATTGGGCTATACTACTATAGAGTCAAAGTATACTGAAATAGAGACAAAGACCACCTATTATGTACCTCTTAATAAGACTTATGAGATTTGGAAGCATGTTATAAAAAATAAATCCAGTGAGAAAAGAAATATATCCATATTTGGCTATGTTGAGTTTAGCAATAACAGTGATTATGAGCAGGATACAATAAATCTACAATACTCACAATTTATTTCTAGAACATACTATGAAGATAGTAAAATTATGCAGTTTATAAGTGAGAATTCTATTGAAGCAGAAAGCAGATTCTTTGGTCTTGTAGGCTCTCCTATTGAGTCCTATACAGGTGACAAAAAGAGTTTTATTGGTAACTATAGGTCTTACGGCAATCCTCAAGCCCTTATTGATGGCAATTGTGGAAACACACTAAATTACAACTTAAACTCTTGTGGAGCCTTACATACTTCATTATCTTTAGAAGCAGATGAAGAAAAAGAAATATTTTTTATTCTTGGTCAGCATAGGCCTAGCCATGCTCAAGATATCCTTAATCAATATAAGAATAATGATGGAGTAAATAAAGCAGATGTAGATTTAGAGGAATTAAGGAGATACTGGCATAATAATTTAAATAGCTTTAAGGTTGAGACCCCTGATGAAAACTTTAACCATATGATAAATACATGGAATGCCTATCAATGTTTTATAACTTTTACATGGTCTAGAGCAGCCTCCTTTACTTATTGCGGTCATAGAAATGGATTTGGATATAGAGATACTGTGCAGGATATCCAAGGAATTATACATCTTGCACCTGACTTAGCAAAAAAAAGTTTAACTTTCATGCTCTCCGCCCAGGTAAATAACGGCGGAGGGCTACCCCTCGTAAAGTTTAGTCACAATCCAGGCCATGAAGATACACCAGATAATTATTCTTATGTTAAGGAAACAGGCCATCCATCTTATCGTGCAGATGATGCCTTGTGGCTTTTCCCTACAATCAGAAAATATATTGGCGAAACTGGCCAATTAGGATTTCTTGATGAGACTATACCTTATGCCAATAGCGGTCACGATACAATTTATAATCATTTAAAGAAGGCCATAGAGTTCTCCTTAGCTAGATTAGGTCCCAATGGACTACCAGCTGGCTTGCATGCTGATTGGAATGATTGTCTAAGACTAGGCAAAAATGGTGAGTCAACTTTTGTAGCTATGCAATTATATCAATCATTAACTATTCTGGAGGAGTTTGCACTTGTAAGGAATGACCTAGTTTATGCAAAATATCTGGCTGATTTAAAGGTAGGTCTGGCTGAGAAGATTAATAAGCTATGTTTCGAAGGGGACAGATATATTAGAGGAATCACAGAAGATGGCTTGAAGATAGGATCAAGGGATAGTGAAGAAGCCAGTCTATGGCTTAACCCACAAAGCTGGGCAATATTGTCTGAAATTGCAGAAAGTGAATCTAGGGAAATATTACTAGAAAATGTATATGAACACCTCAACACAAAATTTGGTGCAAAACTGATGAACTCAAGCTTTAAAAAGTTTGCCTTTGATGGGGCTTTAGCCATAGTTTATAATCAATCTACCAAGGAAAATGCAGGTATATTCTTGCAAAGTCAAGGCTGGCTTATTTTAGCGGAGAGTTTAATTGGACGTGGAAATAGAGCATATGAATACTACAGGGAATCCTGTCCTGCTCATCAAAATGATATGGCAGACATTAGACAAATGGAACCCTATGTATATGGTCAATTCACCGAGAGCGATGAAAGTCCTTATGAAGGCCGGTCTCATGTACACTGGCTAACAGGAACTGCTTCCACAGTAATGGTAGGATGTGTAGAAGGAATTTTGGGAATTCGGCCTGACATAAAAGGGATCCTTATTAACCCTTCGATCCCTAGTAAATGGGATAAAGTTCAAATTGAAAAGATTTTCAGAGGCAAAAAAATACTACTTAGAATTGAAAATCCTAAAGCAAAAGAGTCTGGATTTAGTAAAGTTTATTTAAATGGACTAGAGGTTGAAAGTAATTACTTCTTAGAGGAAGAGCTAATTGACTTTAATGAAATACTATATATTATGTAATTAGGAGGATAGACTATGAGCGGAATTATACTCAAAAATTTAAAAAAAATATATCCAGGTGATGTCCTAGCAGTTAGCAATTTTTCCTTAGAAATTAATGATAAGGAATTTGTTGTATTAGTTGGTCCTTCTGGCTGCGGCAAATCAACAGTATTAAGAATGATTGCTGGCCTTGAAGAGATTACTTCAGGGGAACTATATATTGATGATGAATTAGTCAATGATCTATCTCCTAAAGATAGGGATATAGCAATGGTTTTTCAGAACTATGCATTATATCCTCATATGACTGTTTACAAGAATCTAGCATTTGCTCTATCCCTCAGGAAGTTACCAAAGGATGAAATAGAAAATAAGGTTCAAGAAACTGCTAGAATCTTGGAACTTGAAGGCTTACTAAATAGGAAGCCAAAAGCTTTATCTGGTGGGCAAAGACAACGTGTCGCACTTGGCCGTGCTATGGTTAGAGATCCAAAAGCATTTTTGCTAGATGAACCATTATCAAACCTTGATGCTAAGCTTAGGGCATCTACTCGGACTGAAATAACCAAACTTCATAATAAATTAAATACCACATTTGTTTATGTTACTCATGATCAAACTGAAGCTATGACCATGGCCGATAGAATTGTTGTTATGAAGGATGGTGAAATTTATCAAGTAGGAAGTCCACAAGAACTATATGAGGCTCCGAATAATATCTTTGTAGCTGGTTTTATAGGAAGTCCACAGATGAACTTTATTGATGCTATACTAATAAAAAAAGGGGATGGCTATTTTATAAAGGTGGATGATGTAGATTTCCCTATATCTAAAAAAAGGTTTAATTATAAAGTATTGGCAAATTATATAAATAAAAATATCCTTCTAGGCATCAGACCTGAAGATGTCTTGATGGTTGAAAGCAATGATACTTCAAAGGGACTAAACTCTATAGTAGAAGTTGCTGAACATATGGGATCAGAAATATATGCCTACATCGATTATAAGGGGCACAAGATTACAGGAAAATTTGGAACTGATACCCATATAGCTATGGGTGACAATATCCATATTAAATTTAATACAGACAAAATCCACCTATTTGATAAGGAAACTGAGGATTCCCTACTTGACTTAGGCAAAACTGAAAAATTAGCAAGCAGTTGATTGTATGATAATTAATATCTTTGATATATAATAAAGCTGTATCCAACATATGGATACAGCTTTATTTTTAAGATTTTCTATTTACTTAGTTTTACTTATATTTATTATACTTTTCTTCAATCTTCTTCCAATCAAGAACATTGAACCAGGAATCAATATAGTCAGCCCTTCTATTTTGATAATTTAGATAGTAGGCATGCTCCCATACATCTATTCCTAGCAATA
>CAZXWU010000161.1:3143-4689 GCA_964644495.1 uncultured Tissierella sp. | reverse complement strand
TGGTGTTACCGGTAATGGAGTTAGTTTATTTAATACTGCAGTATCAGGTCAAATAACTCCTGAAGATGCTGTTAAACAAGCAATGGAATATGCAGCGGAGACTATAGGTTATACCTTAGATTAAGCTAGAAGGCTAAAATGAATTTTGTAGATAGTATAGGTTTCAAGAGCTTCATGATGGCGGTTTCAATAAAGGAAACCGCCATTACTATAAAATTGTCGAAAGGAGATTGTCATGAAAGCAAGAAAAAGAAAACCAATGAGCAAAAAGTTGAAAAACAACTTAACAGCTTATGGCTTTATGACACCTTGGTTTATTGGTTTTACTGTGTTTACACTATTTCCTATTATATTTATGTTTGCAGTTAGCCTTACCAATAGAAAACTAACGGGATTATCTCAATACATTGGATTTACAAATTATATAAATATATTTAAAAATCAAAACTTCTGGAATTCATTTAGAGTAACGATACTTTATACCATTGTAGTTATGATTGTTACATCTGCTTGGGCATTATTAATGGCTATGTTACTTAATCATAAGAATAGATTGAACGGAATATTCCAGTTTTGCTACTTCTTACCTTCTGTAATTCCAAGTGTTGCACTTTCATATGCCTTTAGAAGTATATTTGGAAGGGATGCAGGCTTACTAAACTTCGTACTTTCTAATGTATCTAGTAAAAATGTATTAATTAACTGGCTATATGATCCAGCATTTGTTTATCAGACAGTGTTTTTTATAACTTTATTTACATATAGTACAGGACAAATGATGCTTATATATAGATCCGGTCTTAATGAAGTACCAGTTCAACTTTATGAAGCTAGTGATATAGATGGGGCAAGTTCACGGCAAAAGTTTTTTAATATTACTTTACCACAAATCTCTCCAGTATTATTATTTAATACTATAACAGGAAGTGTTAGTGCTCTTAATGGATCATTTGCACTCTTATACCCATTAACAGGTGAAGAAGGTAATCCAAACAAAATGACTCAAGTACTTAGTCTTCTTATTTATAATGAATCTTTTTCTAATCAAAGGGTTGGTTATGGTAGTGCATTATCAGTTATTTTGTTTTTAATTGCATGTGCATTTGGCTTAATAATATTTACATTGTCAAAAAAGCTTGTGTATTATGAGAATTAGGAGAGGAGGAAATATAAATGAGCTATGCCAATCAAGGAATAAGCAAGAAAAAGACTTTAAAGAAAAAGAATGTAACTAGACTACTAATATACTTATTAAAAATAGTAGTAGCAGTAGTAATGTTCACTCCAATAATATGGATAATTTCTGGTTCCTTTAAAACACTAACAGAATTTACAACATCAGCTAAGATTATTCCGGAAAACTTTATATTAGATAATTATAAATATGTATTTAGTACTGGTAGTTTTTTTAAGTACTTTAAAAATACATTATTATTAATTTTAGGAACCAGTATAGGAACATTACTTTCATCTTCATTAGTTTCCTACCCCTTAGCAAGAATGGAGTTTCCAGGCAAGAACTTGTTTTTTGGTATTATAGTAGGGA
>CAZXWU010000161.1:1971-3133 GCA_964644495.1 uncultured Tissierella sp. | reverse complement strand
TATGTTTGGAAAAATAGGGTGGTTAGACTCCTTACTACCTATGATTATACCAGCATTCTTCGCCTTTCCTTATAATGTGTTTTTGTTTAGACAATTTTTAAGATCAATTCCTAAGGAGTTAGATGAAGCAGCAATTATAGACGGTTGTTCCCATGTGGGTTTGTTCTTTAGAGTAATTGCTCCACTATCAAAGCCTATTTATATTACTATTGGAATTCTATCATCAGTTTATTGGTGGAATGAGCTTACTCAACCAGTATTTTTCTTAAATAGTGATACTTGGCGTACCTTAACTATAGCTTTAATGACAACATTTACTTATGTACGTGGAGATGCATTTGTAGTTAGTTGGCCAACAGTTATGGCTGCTGCAAGTTTAATGATTCTTCCACCAATGTTATTATATTTGTTTGGTTCAAAATATTTAGTTGAAGGGATAAAAACATCAGGGATTAAAGGATAAGATAAATCTTAGAATAATATTATAAAAACAAGTTTCCCAATTGGCTAAAAGGAAATTTTGACTGAAAGGATATTGTTATGATTAAATATATTGAAAATGAACATTATAAGTTAAATGTAAATACCGATACAGGTTTAATTGAAGGCTTATATAATAAAAAGGACTCAGATGGCGGCAATTTTTTGATTTCTACTAAAACCTTGGAGCAATTGGATTTTGCCAAACAAAAACATCGATTACTAGGGTCAACTTTGTTTGAAGTAAAAGAAGGAAATCAAGGTCAATTTGAAGAAACAGGAAAGATGCCTATTCACAATATGAGTATAACTGACTCAGGGATGACTATTACTAAGAAAACTTCTGACTTAGAATTTACATATCACTATAGGCTTTTAGATGATGGACTTAAATGGACTGCTAGTGTTAAAAATATCTCCAACAAGCTTATTACCTTTACTAAGCTTGTTCACTGGATACCAATTGCTTATATATATGGCACTATGGTAGAGCGCAACTTAACTGAATCATGGTCTATGGTGCCTTCACTAGAAGTATCTAGCCCTTTTATGATTTGTAGAAAAAGAAATGGTTTAGGACCTGATTATATAGTAAGAAACACAACAGGTGGCATGAAATCAGTTGGCTCAGCATGTTCTTATAAGAACTTATTTTTTGAAAAAATATCCCCTTCACTAAGTG
>CAZXWU010000161.1:0-1937 GCA_964644495.1 uncultured Tissierella sp. | reverse complement strand
AGAAGATAATCATCTAACTGACTGGCAGTACAAAGATTTATATAAAGAAATAGCTTTACAAGGTCAAGAAGAGATTAGTGAAATTTTCGAAATTAGAGGCTATGAAGCTGGTAAGGAAAAAGAAAAATTACTAGCAATTGGTACGAACTATATTGACTTTCCGGCCTTAAGTATAGTAGGAGAAAAGATTAATTTAAAGGTTATGGGAAGTCTACCAGTAAAAAGTACATCTTATTATGTCCATGAGGAGACTAATAAGATTGAGATTGAATTTGAAAATGTGTACAATTATAATGATAGCAAAAGCACACTTACAGAGCTTGTAATAGGACCTTTCAACCAGGCTGGAGAACGTAAAATAGTCGTAGAATTTCAAGATGGTCAAATATACAGTGTTATTATACCTGTCTATTCAAGTATTAAAGACTACATTGAAAAAATCAGCAACTATACTTATACACAAAGTTTTATATCTGACCCAGAAGATCCTGATTATTATGGATATAGATCAGTTTCTCCCCAAGGAGAATCCTGTGGTAAGGGGTCTTTCTTGTTAACTAAGAATAGTTTGTTAGCAAAACCTAATAAAGAAGAAATAAATCAGGTGGAATTAAATACTGTTAATTATATAATACCTAATTGGTTTGATGAGGATATGCAAGGAAAGAGAAAGTATGGAAGTGATAATGATAAGTTTGTAAGAATGTATGATATCGAATATATTATTCTACAATTTTACCTATTAGGAACTTTCCCAGATGAACTCCTTTCTCTTAACAAGGCAAGTTATTATATAGAGATTGCTGCAAAGCTGCTTAGGTATAGAATTGAAAGTACACCTTATAAAAATGAAAGAGAATTAGAAGAAACTAATCTTTCTATGACTTGTCATTGGGATATGTATGATTTAATTGATCGTTATGAATCTTTTGGATTTAAAGAAGAGGCCAAAGAAATCAAATATCTTCTAGAATCCTATACTAATACAATTACTGATATTGTTAAATCAGATAAAACTACGGTTACAGAGATTTGCTTTGATAATGCGGGTATTGCAATGACTACAAGCATCTTGTTAACATTAAATGCAAATGAACCTGGCCTTGAAGCTGCAAAGCTTTTAATACCTAATGTGGCTTACTCAAATGATTATCGTTGTTTTGCACCTGATAGATGGTGGGAAGCCCAAGCCCCAATGTATCATAATTTGTGGGCAGTTAATGTTTCAAAAGCAATGTTACAGGCTTACGAAGCAGGTGGAGGGGATGAGTATTTAACACTTGCTTATAGGTCTATGATGCCACTGTTTTATAATTACGACTGGACAATTAAGTCTGCAAGACGTATATTAAAGGAAGGTGAAGGGGTTTCTACCTATTGTATTACTGCACCTAACTTAAATTATGAACCTTGTTCTCATAACCGTTTTGGACAACAATTCTTTGAAAATGATGATTTTATAAAAAGTCTCAATTTACAGGGTGATGACTGGGACAACGGAGTAGATCTAGTTATTTATCTTCAAAGTTTTGGACAAAGATGTTATATGGCTGGAACAAAAAAAGAACCCTATCTAGTTGGTGGACAAATGAAGAACTTAGAAAACGGATACCTTCTTCATTCTTATAGTGCTTATCCATCTAGCTATGACTTAAGACCTTGGAATATGCTTATAAGCCGTTCTAGCAAAAGCTATACTATCGACAAAATTGAACTTGTAGATGGCAAATGCACTAAGGTTTATTTCAAAGGAGAAGTGTCTGATAATGACAAATATTTATGGAGTGTCCAAGAGGGTAAAAAAGAGAAGATTTTTCCAGAATTTAAAAAGCTATAAAACAAGGAAGAATAGTACAAATTAATAAATACCTATATATATATTAAATTTAACTACAAAAGGATGATTGAATGGCAACAATATATGAAATCGCAAAATT
>CAZXWU010000160.1:0-4693 GCA_964644495.1 uncultured Tissierella sp. | reverse complement strand
CAGGTGTTGGTAAAACAGTATTAATACAAGAACTTATAAACAATATTGCAACTGAGCATGGAGGAATTTCTGTATTTGCTGGTGTTGGAGAGAGAACAAGAGAGGGTAATGACCTATATTATGAGATGATTGAGTCTGGAGTTATCGACAACACAGCTCTAGCATTCGGTCAAATGAATGAACCCCCTGGAGCAAGAATGAGAGTAGGGCTAACAGGCCTTACTATGGCGGAGTATTTTAGAGATGAAGAGGGTCAAGATGTTTTATTATTTATAGATAATATATTTAGATTTACCCAAGCAGGATCAGAAGTATCAGCATTACTAGGAAGAATGCCGTCAGCAGTAGGATACCAACCAACCCTAGCTACGGAAATGGGTGAACTTCAAGAGCGGATTACATCTACAAGGAAGGGATCTATTACTAGTGTTCAGGCAGTATATGTACCAGCAGATGACCTTACAGACCCGGCACCGGCTACTACTTTTGCTCATTTGGATGCAACTACAGTTCTAACTCGTTCTATAGCAGAATTAGGTATTTATCCTGCAGTGGATCCTCTTGATTCTACATCAAGAATTCTGTCTCCACAAGTAGTTGGCCAAGATCATTATGATGTAGCAAGGAAAGTCCAAGAGATACTACAAAGCTATAAGAACTTGCAAGATATAATCGCCATATTAGGTATTGATGAACTCTCCGATGAAGATAGACTTGTGGTATCTAGAGCCAGAAAGGTTCAGAGATTTTTATCACAACCTTTTTCTGTGGCAGAGACATTTACAGGAATAAAGGGCAAATATGTACCAATTAAGGAAACTATAAGAGGATTTAAGGAAATATTAGAAGGAAAACACGATGATGTACCTGAATCCGCATTCTTTATGGTAGGCACCATAGATGAAGTAATAGAGAAATCTAAAAGGGTGGAGGCTTAATATGTCAAAAGTCCACCTAAAAATAGTAACTCCAGATAGATTATTTTTTGAAGGGCAAGTAGACATGGTAATTGTAAGGGGTGTAGAGGGGGATTTGGCTATATTAAATGATCATACGCCTATTTCTACTCCTTTGAAAATCGGGACTCTTAGGATTTTTCAAGATGATGAAGAGATGGTTGCGGCAGTAGTACAAGGATACATAACAGTATTAGATAATAATATATCCATTGTAACGGAGGCAGCAGAGTGGCCCCATGAAATAGATATAGAAAGAGCTGAAGAGGCTAAAGAAAGGGCGGAGTCACTGCTAGAAATGCATGAGAGTGAAATTAATTATGCTAGAGCTCGGTCTGCCTTGCAAAGAGCTATTAATAGAATTGGCCTTTCTTATTTAGATAAAAATGATAATTATTAGGTATAAAAAGTACCCTTCCTTGGTAATACTTTAATTATAAGGAAAGGGTGCTTTTTTATTGTAATGTTTTGTCCCCCTTTACATTCATAAAAAAACCTCTTTCCTTTAATTTACAAGGGAGGAATAATGATGAAAAAATTTATTTTATTCGCAATTATAGTAGTTTTATTAATACCTATAGGTTCAAGTGCAGAGACCAAGCACCAAGAATTAGATGTCTTATACACCATAATGGATAGTCTTCAAGGTCAAACAAATGAAGAGGAGACTATTTTTAATGGTATAATTTTAGATAGGTTTATTGACACTGAAGAAATGGAAGCAATAGGGGACATGATAGTTTCCAAACTGGGACTAATTGGTTTAGAAAGTGACCCCAATACTAGTAATAATCTGAAAAGTGGCTATTATACTAAAGAAGTTAAGGCTGAAGAGAACTTTAGATCGATTCATTATATGGGGCAAGATAAATATAAAAATAATATAATAATAATACTGACCTCTTATAATTATGAAGAGGAATTAACCGGAGATACCTACCTCTGTATAAATCTTGTAAAAAATAGTGATTTTTTAGCAAAGAATGATATAATAGAAGAGGTAAAATCTATTTATACAATGTATAATAGTAATGTGGACATTGTTTTTTGTTTATTAGGTGAAATTTCTAACGATATAGTATATAATAGACTTGAAGAAGATATAAAGACTTCACTTAAAAGAATAGATGGGGAAATCATAAATGAATTTTCTGATATATATATGATTTCTTATACAGGCTATACACCATTTATTGACAATTACAAAGAAGTCGGATCAGATAAGATAAATTTAAATATTGCAATTAGATATGGAGATAATAAAAATGTTGTATGGATAGGAACACCAATTATTACAGTTGGTTATTAAAGGGAGGTAATATTTTGGAAATTATCGTGGTGGAGAAGAGTCCTCCATTAAAGGGGAAAGTTAGGGTAAATGGTGCTAAGAATTCAGCACTTCCAATATTAGCGGCATCACTATTAGGAACAGAAGACATTTTACTAGAGGATGTACCAAAGATTAAAGATGTTGAAATTATGTGTGAAGTCCTTAGATCCTTAGGGGCTAAGGTTGATATTTTAGACGATGGAAATATTAAAATAAATTCTAGCAATTTAAACAATCATATCACTAGATATGATCTTATGAATAAGATGAGGGCATCCTTGTTGGTTATGGGGCCACTTCTTACAAGACTTGGCAAGACTAAGTCTTCATTACCTGGAGGTTGTGCCATCGGTACCAGGCCTATCGATTTGCATTTAAAGGGCTTCAAGGCATTAGGTGCTACAGTGGAGACAGAACATGGAAATATCGGGGCATATGCTGATAAATTGATTGGGGATAAGATATATCTAGACTTCCCATCAGTAGGTGCTACAGAAAATATAATGATGGCTGCAACTATGGCAAAGGGTGAAACCATAATCGATAATGCTGCTATGGAGCCTGAAATTGTTGACCTACAGAACTTCTTAAATAAATTAGGAGCAGACATCAAGGGTGCAGGTACTTCTACTATAAAGATAAAAGGTGTAGAGAAATTAGGTGGAGCTTCGCACCAGATAATTCCAGATAGAATAGAGGCAGGTACATTTATGGTAGCAGCAGCTATTTCTGGTGGAGATGTGGTTGTAGACAATGTCATTTCAAGTCATATAAAACCAGTTATTGCTAAGTTAAAAGAAACTGGAGTAGAAATTATAGAAAATGAGGACTCAGTAAGAGTCAATGCAAGTAATAGAAGATTGAAAGCTGTAGATATAAAAACATTACCATACCCAGGATTCCCTACGGATATGGCGGCACAGTTTATGGCTTTACTCACTACTTGTGAAGGTAATAGTGTAGTGATCGAAACAGTTTTTGAAAATAGATTTATGCATGTTGATGAATTGAAGAGAATGGGTGCTGATATTAAAATAGATGGTAAATCAGCTATTATTGGAGGCGTTGATAAGCTAACAGGTGCACAGGTTAAGGCATCTGATTTAAGAGCTGGAGCTGCATTAATAATTGCAGGTTTAGTCTCTGATGGCGAGACAGAAATCGATAATATATACCATATAGATAGAGGATATGTAGATATAGAAGAAAGATTTAGAAAATTAGGAGCAAGAATTTCCAGAAAGACAATAGAATAATATATTTAAAATAAAATGCTAGGGTAACCTAGCATTTTTGCATTCTAAAAATATGTTACAGATATGAATAATCAATCAAAAATTACTCATACTAAATTGAGGAGTTTTTTACATTAATTGCAGAAATGAAGGTTACAAGTGCACAGTCTATGCGCAGGAGGATGCACAGGGGGACAGTTCTTCTGTGCATAGTTTTTTATAGGATAGGGAATAATGCAAGTGTCTACAAATCCATATGCAATTATATGATAATAATTATAAAATGTATCGTTTTCCTATTGACTTATTATATAAAAAGTTATATTATTGAGATGGTCGATGATGCATCATGCATTATGCATAAATGTTTCTAATGAAAAAAATATATATTAGGAGGACAAAGAAATGGACATGAGAAATTATCCAGCAGAACCGTTTAGAATTAAGAGTGTAGAGGTAGTTAAGATGATCAACAAGGAAGAAAGACTAGAGGTTATTAAAAAAGCAGGCTACAATACTTTTCTAATTGACTCAGAAGATTGCTATATTGATTTACTTACAGATAGTGGAACAAATGCTATGAGTGATGATCAATGGGCTGGTATGATGAGGGGCGACGAAGCTTATGCAGGTAGTAGGAACTTCAAGCATCTCGAAAAAACAGTACAAGACGTATTTGGGTTTCCATACTTAATACCAACACATCAAGGACGTGGAGCTGAAAATATTCTTTCGAAAATTGCTATTAAACCTGGTCAATATGTTCCGGGAAACATGTATTTTACAACAACTAGATATCATCAGGAGGCTAATGGTGGTATATTCGTAGACATCATTAGAGACGAAGCTCATGATGCAGGCTTAGATATTCCTTTCAAAGGCGATATTGATTTAAACAAATTGGAAAACCTTATCAATGAAAAAGGTGCAGAAAATATAGCTTATGTATGCTTAGCTGTTACTGTAAACCTAGCAGGTGGTCAACCAGTTTCCATGGCTAACATGAAAGCTGTTAGAGAGCTAACTAACAAACATGGAATTAAAGTATATTATGACTGTACTAGATTTGCTGAAAATGCCTATTTCATCAAAGAGCAAGAAGAAGGCTATGAAGATAAGACTATAGCTGAAATAGTAGTAGAAATGTTCAGCTATGCTGATGGAGCTACAAT
>CAZXWU010000159.1:0-4694 GCA_964644495.1 uncultured Tissierella sp. | reverse complement strand
ATCTGCAGTGATATTTAGAAGCCCCCCTGGATTATTTCTTAAGTCTATAATCAAGCCTTCAACTTCACGCATTAAAAGTTCATCAAGATCAGCCTTAAAATCACCATAGGTTATTTCATCAAAGGATGTTATCTTTATATAGCCAAGGCTATCATCTAATATACTTGATTTCACTGTAACCAGCCTAATGATCTCACGAGTAATTTCTATATCCCTTGTTTCAGTACTTCCATTACTATTTCTTCTCATTATTGTTATAGTAACATTGGTGTTGGGTTCGCCTTTCATAACCTTTACAGCCTGATCCATATTTTCTGCAGAAAATTCAACACCATTAACACTTAATATCTTGTCTCCTGTCCTAAGACCCGCCCTTTCACCTGGTGTATCTTCTATTGGGGAGACTACTGTGATATAACCATCCTCTCCTGGTGTTACAATAACACCAATACCCCCATACATACCTGATGTTTGCTCTGACAGTGATTTAAATTCATCTACGGTCAAATATTGTGAATAGGGATCATTTAATGATTGAACCAGTCCTTTAAGTTGACCATCTAACATAGCCTCCTGATCTGCATCCCTTAAATAGTTTTCCTTAACTATAGTTTCTACATATGAAAGTTTAGAGTAGTTAGTATAGGTTGAATATAGTTGCTCATATTCACCTCTTGGGATAATTACTCTGTTATCAAACTGCAATGTTAATATATTAGTTAATCCAAAAGTTAAGGCATTTGTAAGAACCAATAAAATTATAATAAACAATAAATTCTTTCTCTTTCCCATTTTCTCACCTCTATAATATAGCCTATAAGACTATTTTATTAATTTATGACTTATATTATACCACTTTATATTAATAGATACACATCTGTAGCTTAATCAAAATTATTAAACAATAAAAAAAGGGGATATTTCCCCTTTTATTTCAACCAAGTTAGTGGATCTTGATATTTACCATCTTTTCTTACTTCAAAATGTAAATGAGGCCCAGTTGACATACCTGTGCTTCCTGCCTTTGAAATCAACTCTCCCCTTGATACTAGCTGACCTTCACTAACTACTAATCTTGAATTATGGGCATAAAGTGTAACTATCCCCCCACCATGGTCTACCATAACTGTATTACCATAGCCACCAAGTGAACCACTGTATATAACTACTCCAGCCGCAGCTGCTACTATATCTCCACCTGTAGGAACACCTACATCAAGCCCTGTATGAAGTTTTTTTGTATTGAGTATTGGATGTATCCTGTATCCAAACTCTGATGTAATCCTATAATGTCCTGGTGCTGGCCAGTCCATCAGCCCACCAGAATACGGCCCGCTATCTCTTTGTCTTTTAACAATTTCTGCTTCAATTTCTTTTGCCAAATCATTTAATTTATCTATTTCTGCTTCTAAAGCTTTTCTATCTAATGCTAATCTGCCCATCAAGTCTTGCTTCTCACGAGTAGCTTGGTCTAAATCCCTTCTTCTGGATTCGATTCTTGATTTAGTGACCTCAACAGATGATCTTTGTGCTTCTAACTCTACCTTTTTAGCATCTATAGTATCCCTTGTCTCCTTCATAAATCTAATCAATTCTTTGTCATGTTCTGCTATGGATTCAGCTATTTCCTGTCTTGAAAGAAAATCCTTAATATCCTCTGATGATAATAAGAGCTCCAGGTATCCAGTATTTCCATTCATATACATTACTCTAATTCTTTTCTTGAATGAATCTTCTTTTTCTTCTAGATCCCGTTCAGCCTCTTCTAATTCACCAATAGTAATAATAATTTGCCCTTCAATATTCTTTAACTCTTCTGTCACAACTTCTAATTCATAAGTTGCCTGATTTAGCTTTGTGTCAAGGTCCTCTATATCCCTAGATAACCCTTTAGCCCTTGTTTCTATTTCAGACATCCTATCTTTAGTATCCTCAATTTGTTGATTAAGTTCATCTTGCTCATTTCGCAAATCATCTAAATTTGAGGCATAGGCTGATACAATATTTAAAGATAATATTATCATAACCAATAAGTATATTATTCCCCTTCTTCCCAACATATTATCATCCCCCTAAACATTTAAGAACCGCTTCATAGAAACCAAACTGCCTATAGTCCCAATTCCAGCGCCTATAGCAATAAATATAATAGCTATATCTGCTAATATAATCTTTGGCTGGACCAATATTATTGTAAATATGTTATATAACTGTTCATTGACTGTCCCATAAAAATACTCATATCCAAAGTAAACTAAGGCTATGGATATACCGGCACCTATCAATCCAAACAGCAATCCCTCTATGACAAAAGGTCCCTTTATGTAACCATTAGTAGCGCCTACATATTTCATGATATTTATCTCTCTACGTCTAGATGTTACTGTTATCTTGATTGTATTTGAGATAATAAACACAGATACAGCTACTAAGGCAGCAATGATTGCTATACCACCAACCCTTAGATAGTTGGCCATCAACATAAGCTTATCTATTATTTCCTTATGGTAATTGACCTTCTCAACACCATTCATGGTCTTGGCCTCATCTACAATTGGATCTGCATGTTCTATATCCTTAAGTTGTACTATGTATGAGCGTGGTAGAGGGTTGTCCAATTCCAAACCATCTAATAGGTCTGCATTTTCTCCCCACTGCTCTTTATATGTAGATAATGCATGATCCTTTGATTTATATAATATAGATAATACTCCATCCTTGCCACGTACCATGTTCTCTATGGCTGTTAGTTCCTCATCGCTTGCGTCGTCATGTAAAAATATTTCAATCTCATCAAATTTACTTTGGGTATCTATTACTAATGCATTTATACTTAATATTAAAATTAATACTACTCCTAATATCATTAACACAGCTGAAATTGAAGATATAGAAGCGACCCCCATTCCCCGGTTACGCCACATACCTTGAAATCCCTGTTTGATGACATTCTTAATTAGTCTGAATCTCATGGATATAAGCACCCCTCTCCTCATCTCTGACCACCAGTCCATTTTCAAGAGCTATAACTCTTCTCTTCATGGTATCTACTATTTCTTTGGCATGAGTTGCCATAAGGACCGTGGTTCCTCTATTGTTTATGTCTGTTAGGATACTCATTATCTCCCAAGCTGTCTCAGGGTCCAAATTTCCTGTAGGCTCGTCCGCAATTAATACAGGCGGATTATTGACAATTGATCTAGCAATTGATACTCTTTGTTGTTCTCCACCTGAAAGTTGGTCTGGAAAATGTGAAGCCTTTCTACTTAAATTCACCATAGACAATATCATTGGGACTCTTCTCCTAATCTCCTTTGGATGGGTTCCCAATATCTCCATAGCAAATGAAACATTCTCATATACTGTCTTATTATGTAATAATCTAAAATCTTGAAATACTACACCTATGTTTCTTCTAATACCCGGAATTCTCCTATCCCTCACACTTGTAATATTCACATTGTCTAAATATAAAGAGCCATCCGTAGGTTCCTCTTCTTTTAATAATAGCTTTATCAAAGTTGATTTACCAGCACCACTAGAACCAACTATAAATACAAACTCCCCTTTACGAATTTCTAAGTTTATATTTGAAAGGGCTTTGACCCCATTATCATATTCTTTAGATATATCTACTAATTTAATCAAACTTTCCACCTCGATGTTTTATACTTCCCCTTAACATTAATTTACAAAGTATTACCTATTCCCTTAATTATATATTATAATATAGATGACAAGATAAATAAACCGTTTGGAGTGATTTAATTGATAAAAAAAACTATTAGGGACCACATTCTGGATAAAAGGTCAAAACTAGGTAAATATAATCATGAATCAGCTAGTAAAAACATAATTAACAAACTATATGAATCAACTTTATATAAAAATGCAAATATAATAATGACATTTGTCAGCTTTGGTTATGAGGTTAATACCCATAAATTTATTAAAGATAGCATAAATAATGGAAAAAGGATTGTAGTTCCTATAACTTTACCTAAGACTAAGGAGATAAGACCTAGTGAAATCTTAGATTTTGCTGAATTAGAAGTTGGTTTTTATAATATATTGACACCAAAGAAAGAATTTATAAGGTATATTGATCCAAAGGAGATTGATTTAGCTATCATACCTGGACTTGCTTTTGATAGGGATGGCTATAGAGTTGGATATGGCGGTGGCTACTATGATAGGTTCTTGTCTAAATATACAGATATAATAAAATTAGCTATAGCCTTTGATTTACAATTGATTGATAAAGTTCCAAGGGAGGATTTTGATATACCTGTAGACTTTATTTATACTGAAAAGGAAATCATCAGTGTTAATAATTAAATTCAGGCCTGATATATTAGTAATATGTGTTATAATATAGGCGTTGTAAATTTTTATGCGGGAGGCAATAGTATGAGTAGAAATATCGGTACCACTTCAAGGGGAATAAGAACACCAATTGTTAAAGAGGGAGACGATTTAATAAATATAGTTGTGGATTCTGTAATAGAAGCCGCAAATAGTGAGGGATTTGAATTAAGAGATAAGGATGTAATAGGGATTACTGAATCCTTAGTTGCTAGGGCACAAGGGAACTATGCGACTACTGAGTCTATAGCAAAAGATATAGAAACAAAATTCTCTCATGATATAGGTATTGTTTTCCCAATTTTAAGCAGAAACAGATTTTCCATTTT
>CAZXWU010000158.1:0-4772 GCA_964644495.1 uncultured Tissierella sp. | reverse complement strand
ATAGATATTTAATTATAATGACAATTTATTATTATTATTAGAAACTTTTTCAGACATATACATTAATTTTTCAAAATTTATTGCATTTTTCTTATATGGGTATATATATGTTATCTAATATCTTAAAGAGGGGATAATAATGTTTGATGAGAAAGTATTAAAGACCTTGCTTAAAAATACTCCTATAGGTTACGCTTACTTGAAGAGCCTTATTAATGAATCTGAATCTGTTTTTGTAATCTCTGAGGTCAATCCTGCATTCACCAAAATAACTGGCATAAGTAATGAAAACAAAGGAAAGACTCTAATTGAGTTAGAAGATGATGAAAATGATCTAATTGGGGAAATTTTATCCTTAGCAGGTTCAGTTGTATCAACAGGCGAAGCTAGGACTTTATCAAAGTGTTTCAAATCTACAGCTAAATGTTTATATATTTATGGTTTTCTTGTTGATACTGATAGTGCAATCATTCAAGTATTGGATAAAACTGAAGAAGAACTCTTAAAAAACGTTTTAACAAAAAGGGCAGAAGAACTTCAATACCTCAGTTATCATGATAAGCTAACAGGTCTATATAATAGGGCCTTCTTTGAAGTAGAGATGAAACGTTTGGATACAGATAGAAATTTACCTATTTCTATAATTATGGGAGACACCAATAGTTTAAAGCTTATAAATGATGTGTTTGGTCATGCTGCTGGAGATGAAATGATTAAATCAACAGCAAATATCCTAACTAAGACCTGTAGGCAAGATGATATAATTGCTAGATGGGGTGGAGATGAGTTCATAGTATTATTACCTAAGACGTCTTCTAATGATGCTATGGAAATTATCAGTAGAATTAAAAGTAAATTTAGTGATGATAGATTTGATTTTGACTACCTAAATATTTCTTTAGGCTATGCTGTCAAGGAGGACAAAACAATACCAATTTCTGAAATCGTTAAAAAAGCAGAGGATGACATGTACAAAAACAAGTCTGTGGAGGGTAAACAAGTCCGAAAATTGATTGTTTCCTCAATAATAAATCACCTGTATGAAGGAAATATTGAGGTCAAAAATCACATGGATAGACTTAAAAGATATACAAGAGAAATTGCTATAATCCTAGGATTGCCTGAAGAAGATCTAGAGAAACTAAATATTCTATGTGAAGTACACGATATTGGTAATGTCTCAATAGATAAGAATATTTTGTTTAAGACTGATCCTTTAACAGATCTAGAATGGGATGAAATAAAAAAACATCCTGAGATTGGATATAGAATTGCCAAGTCCATACCTGAACTTACAAATATAGCTAACTATATACTATATCACCATGAAAAATGGGACGGGACCGGCTACCCTCACCAGTTAAAAGGCCAGGATATACCTCTGCTTTCCAGAATATTTTCAGTTGTTGATACCTTTGATGCATTAACTCAAAATAAGACTTATAGAAAAGCTTATTCAAATGAATATGCTCTTAAGTATATTAAGGATAATGCTGGTAAATTATTTGATCCTGATATAGGAAATATCCTCGTAAATAAGGTTAATCTATCATAAAACAAAGAGATAGTCTTTCTAGAAAGAATATCTCTTTGTTTTATGATTACTATTTTATGATTACTATTTTATGTTTACTATTTTGTGACAATAGGATATAAAATATCTAAATAGTTCTAAAGATTCTTCTTCGTAATTTTATCATGCTTCTGAATGAAATCTAACACTAGAACAAACCTATTATTAGTAGATTCAACAAATTTATTACCCTAAATAGTTATTATTTAATTGCTAATATAACTACTCATCCTTCCGATGATGCTTAGAAACTTCAATTCTATTCATTGCACGTTTTAGTGATAATTCGGCTTTTACTACATCTATGCCTTCATCTCTATCTAACCGCTTTTCGGCTCTATCCTTAGCTTCTATAGCCCTATCAAAATTAATCTCATCAGCCCATTCCGCCGCCTTTGTGATTATAGTTGTATAATTCTTTTCAACACTTATATATCCATCTACAACTGCAGCCGTTCTTACTAGATCACCTTGATATATCAATATTCTTCCAATTTTTAATGGACTAACTATAGGGGCTCTATCCTTTAAAACCGCCAAGTCTCCGCTACTAGTCCTTACTATAAGCTTAGATATATCATCAGAAAAGAATTCTTTATCTGGAGTTACTATACTAAGATGAAATAAACTCATATTTATTCCTCCGCCTTACTTGAACTCTCTAAAACATCATCAATGGTTCCTTTCATGAAAAACTCCAACTCAGGAACACCATCATGTTTTCCTTCAAGTATTTCCTTAAAACCTCGGACAGTTTCTTTTATAGAAACATATTTACCTGGAATTCCAGTAAATTCCTGTGCTACATTGAAAGGCTGGGATAAAAATCTTTGAACCTTTCTGGCTCTGCTTACAGTTAATTTGTCGTCATCGGATAATTCATCCATACCTAGTATAGCGATTATATCCTGCAGATCTTTATATTTTTGTAATATTTCCTGAACATCACGGGCTACTCTATAATGCTCTTCGCCTACTACTTTAGGATCTAGCATTCTAGATGTAGAGTCCAAAGGGTCAACAGCTGGATATATGCCTAATTCAGAAATGCTTCTAGATAATACGGTGGTTGCATCTAAATGGGCGAATGTAGTTGCTGGTGCCGGGTCGGTTAAGTCATCTGCTGGTACGTAAACCGCTTGAACTGAAGTAATAGAGCCTTTACTTGTAGACGTAATTCTCTCTTGAAGTTGACCCATTTCAGTTGCCAGCGTAGGTTGATATCCTACAGCACTAGGCATTCTCCCCAATAATGCAGAAACTTCTGATCCTGCTTGAGTAAATCTAAATATATTATCTATAAATAATAAGACATCCTGGCCTTCTTCATCCCTGAAGTACTCAGACATCGTAAGTGCTGTTAGTCCAACTCTCATACGAGCTCCAGGGGGCTCATTCATCTGCCCAAATACCAACGCGGTTTTGTCAATTACACCAGATTGAATCATCTCATGATATAGGTCATTTCCTTCTCTAGATCTCTCCCCAACCCCGGCAAATACAGATAAACCTCCATGTTCTAATGCTATATTGTTTATAAGTTCTTGTATTAGAACTGTTTTTCCTACTCCTGCACCACCAAATAATCCTACTTTACCACCTTTTGAATATGGTGCTATTAAGTCTATAACCTTAATGCCTGTTTCAAATATTTCATTGGAAGTGTCCTGCTCCTCAAAGCTTGGAGCTGGCTTATGGATTGACTCTATTTTAGGATTAACTAACTGGTCTTCTCCATCAATAGCTTCCCCTAATACATTAAATATTCTACCTAAAGTCTCCCTACCTACCGGGACCTTAATGGGATCACCTGTGTCGATGGCTTCCATACCTCTTATCAGCCCATCTGTTACTCCCATGGAGACACATCTTACTATGTCATCTCCAATGTGCTGAGCAACTTCTACAACTAATCTTTCATTGTCTTTATTTATTTCAATAGCATTTAATAAATCCGGAATTTCATTTTCATTAAATTTAATATCAACTATAGGTCCAATTATCTGAATGATCTTACCTATGCTACCTTTCACATCACCACTCCTTTAAAAATCACTTAAGTATCTCACTACCTGTAATGATTTCAGTAATCTCTGTAGTAATAGCTGCTTGCCTAGCTCTATTATATTTAGTTTGCAAGTCCTCTATTATCTCTCTTGCATTTTCTGTGGCAACTTCCATTGCTAGTCTTCTAGCTGCTTGCTCACTACAGGATGCTTCTATTAAAGCACCATATACATTACTTACAACATATTTAGGTACTAAGTAGTCTAAAACTTCCTTTGGAGATGGTTCAAAATCTACTATTGGATTTTGTCTCTTCTTGGATTCGTCTTCTTTGACAGGAGGTAATAACTGTCTTAGCTCCGGCTCATGGGAAATATTGTTTATAAATTTTGTAAAGGCAATTTTAATTTCGTCAATTCTATGATTTCTATATAGTCTAAATGCTAATTCACCAATCTCTTCAGCATCTGAATAATCCGGCTCTTCAGTAATTCCTGTAAAACTCTTAATTATATGATATCCTCTTCTTTCAAAATAGTTTACTGCTTTACTTCCTATAAGAATCAGATCAACATCTTCTTTTTTATCTAGAACTTCTTTCTCTACTAATTTAACTATATTATTATTATAGCCTCCTGCCAATCCCCTATCATCAGATATTACAATATATAAAGACCTTTTGATATCACGTTTTTGTAACAATGGATAATCTATTTCTTCAATAATACCAAATATCCTCTCGATATTATTTAAAACAGTATAATAATAGGGTCTAGTCCGAATCAGTTTTTCCCTAGCTTTTACAAGTTTTGCTGATGAGACCAATCCCATAGCATTTGTTATTTGCATCATATTACCTATTCCTTTAATCCTTCTTTTTATATCTCGTGTTGATTGTGCCATGTATTCACCACCTAGCCCTAATCAAAGCTAAATATTTTCTTAAATTCATTTATGGCTTCCACTAATATATCTTCAGTTTTTTTGTCTATATCTTTAGTTTCATTAATCCCATAAATTATTTGTGTATAGCTACTATCTATAAATTTTAAAAATTCCTCTTCGAATCTATTTATACTTTCAATTGGTACATCTAAAAGATATTTATTAGTTTCATAAACTAATTTAATCAAACTTAGATAACTTTCTTTGGTCTCTACATCTTTTTCACTCATTACTTCATCAATATATT
>CAZXWU010000157.1:0-4789 GCA_964644495.1 uncultured Tissierella sp. | reverse complement strand
TATATGATTTATGGGCCTGTTTTTGAAGAATATAAGTCAGGAAACTCTAATAAGGAGAAGGTTTTATTGTTTTTAGGAAGAATGCATACAAGCAGTAATTATAGTGATGATGAGAAACCATTTATTTTAGTTAGTGTTCATTTTTCAAAGGTTGAAGAGTTTTTTGACAATCTATTTCAAGCTAGTAGAGGTATTATTGTATCTGATCCCAATAATAATATTATATATCACAATAATATTTCACCTAATCATACGAACTTAATTAAAGAAAACAATATTTACTCTAAAGTAATAAGCCAAGAAGATCATATAACGTCTGAAACATTTGAAGATGTCTTTATGACAAATACTCTGGTTAGAGACTATAATTGGGTGATAACAACACTTGATTCAACTGATGAGATGTTTAAAGATGTTAATAATTTGTCTATGAATTTAGTTGCTATTGTAATTGTCTTTGGTCTTATAGGTATTGTGTTGTATCATTTATCGGTTAAGCAATTAATGTTACCAATACATAAACTATATAATCTTATCGGTACAATTGAAGAAACTAACGATACTTATATCGAGATAGAGTCAAAAGACGAAATTGGTACAATAAGTCGTAGATTCAATGAAATGAAGAAAAAACTATTAGATCTAAACTCTCAGATATACCTTTTGGAGGTGAGAGAAAAAGAGGCGCAAATAAGTGCCCTACAAGCACAAATTAATCCTCATTTTTTATATAATGTTTTAGATAACATATACTGTATAGCCCAAATAGAAGAAATAGACCCGATAGCCACATTGTCCTACCGCCTATCAAATATGATGAGTTATAGCATTGATAATCAGGATAGATATAGTTCGCTAATTGAAGAAATTAACCATGGACAAGCCTATATAGATATTATAAATGTACGTTATACTGATCATATTGAATTTTTGATAAAAATAGAGGACGAAGTTAAAGATGCAAGAAGTGTCAAGTTCTTCCTACAGCCAATAATTGAAAATGCTTGGATACATGGAATATTAAACAAAACGAGCAGAAAAGGAAGGATTATAATAAATGCTTATAGAGAAAAAGAAGATTTTGTTGTAACAGTAGTTGATGATGGTATTGGTATAAAAGCAGATTTATTAAAATCAATTAATGAAACCTTAAAAACATTTTCAAAAGAAATTAGAAATCCTGAAAGTCAAGGAAAAGGTATAGCCCTGGCTAATGTTAACGATAGAATTAAATTAAGTAGTGGGAATGAATCTGGGATTTCGGTAGAGAGTACAGTGAATGTAGGTACGAGGGTGATTATTCGTCAAAAATATGTGAACTAAATGATTATGAATTTTAAAATGTGCATTGAAAATATGTAAAATAAAGATATGCATATTAAAAACATGTAACAAGGTTTATATGAACTGTATTACTGTTTTATAAATGTATATAAAATAATTGTATATGAAATAGATACTAAAAAACTTAATATACGTGAATTAACACATTAAATTACGAATCCATAAGAATGTTTTATATAAAATTACATTCCTATGGATTTTTATATGTATACAAAATGCACATATTAAAAAATAAAATACCAATAATAGTGCAAAATAGTACAAAGATTATTTGGGTATACGTGATAACATATATATAAATCAATCAAAGGGGAATTGCAATGGAGCGAAAAAAGAACACAAATATAATAAAAAAAATTAGACCATACTTGTTTTTGTTGCCGGTTTATGCATTTTTAATAATATTTAAGTATATACCTTTCGGTATGGCACTAGAAAAATCATTTTTCAAATGGAATGGTGGAAATGTTAATAAATTTGTAGGTTTAGATAATTACATCAAAGCTTTTACAGATAAAATCTTTATCGAATCCTTAAAAAATGGCTTAATAGTTACAGTTGTATATATAGTAATTGCAGTTACAATTCCTTTACTTGCTGCCGAATTGTTGTTTGCAGTTAAGTCTGAGAAAATGCAGTATGTTATTAGAACAGCTATTACAGCAACTATGGTAGTACCTATGGTAGTTAACATATTGTTATGGGGCTGGATACTAGCAGGTGATTATGGAATACTTAATAATATATTAACGAACCTAGGATTAGAACAATTTACAAAAGCGTGGTTAGGAAATAGTGGTACTGCACTTGGATCAATATTGGCTATTGGATTCCCGTATTTGGGAATTTCAGGTTTGGGAGGAATGCAATTCCTAATATATATGGCAGGGTTACAGAATATATCTGGTGAAATTTTTGAAGCTGCAAAAATCGACGGTGTAAATATTATCCAAAGATTCATTAAAATTGACTTACCTATGTTATCAGGCCAACTAAGATTAATGACTACTTTTGCAATTATTGGAGGATTACAAGTGTTTGATTCGGTGCATATTCTGACAAAGGGTGGTCCAGGAATATCAACAATGACACCGGCCATGTACATCTTCGAACAAGGTTTTAGCTATAGAGAAATGGGTTATTCATCGGCGCTAGGAATAATTCTATTTGCAATAATACTGATATTAACTGTATTTAATAACAAAGTAATAAAATCTGAACAAAGTAACATGCAGTAGAAGGGAATAGGAGAGCTTTATGACTAAGGAAAGATTAGCCAGTAAATTTGCACAAATATTAGGCAGAGTGACATTGGGTTTAATAGTATTAATGACATTTTTACCGTTTTACTTATTAATAATAAATTCATTTAAATGGCAGCAAGAAATAATAATAAATCCTTGGATACTTCCAGTAGAGTGGCGATTTATAAATTATTCAAAAGCATTTTCGCAAATTTTGAGACCTTTGTTTAACACCGTAATTGTAACAGCTGCAACTATCTTTTTAACAATAGCGGTATCTACATTAGCGGGTTATTCATTTGCTAGATATCAGTTTAAAGGTTCAAAATTGTTATATGTGGGGATTATTGCCATGTTAATGATTCCGTCTTATGTATTATTGATTCCTCAATTTATACAAATCCAACAGTTAGGATTACACAATACATATTTTGCACTGATATTTCCACCCACTGCTTATAGTGTTGCAATGGGTACAGCGCTTATGAGAACAAGTATGGAATCTATAGATAAAAGCTTATTAGAAGTTGCAGAACTAGAAGGGGCAACTGAAATGGTTATTTTGTGGAAGATTGTTGTACCACTTACCAAAGCAACTATGGCAACTATCATGATAATGACAGGCTTATCAGCATGGAATAACTATTTATGGCCATTAGTAGCATCCACAGGTGAAAAAACATTACAAATTTCTGTAGCTTTAACAAAAATAATAAGAACTGTTACAGAAGGTCAAGGAGTACAGTTTGCAGGATATGTACTTGCAGCATTGCCACTTGTGATACTGTTTGCATTCTCAAGTAAATACTTTGTAGCAGGAATTACTCAAGGAGCAGTAAAAGGTTAGGTTTTAATGTAATGATTAGTGAAGAATAGAACTTCATTTATCATATAGTAACTCGTAAACAATTATTTCACACAAAAAAATACAAAAAGAAAAAACAAGAAAGTATTATGGAGGGGCTTATGAAAAAACTCAAAAAACTTTTAGCATTCTCAGTATTATTAGTTTTAACTTTAGGATTGGTAACAGGATGTAGTGGTGATGATTCTAAAGATAATCAAGAAACAAAAGCAACAGGAGAAAATTCGTCAGAGGATAACACAGATAAAGAAACAGAAGTAAGTAAAGGTGATATTGAACTTGTTTTTGCACAAGACTTAAACGTAGATGAAAAAGCAAATCAAGTAATCAATGACATTATTGGTCAGTATCAAGAAGATACAGGTGTTACAATTAGATTAGAAGCTTTACCACCTGGTGATTACAGAACTTGGCTTACAACACAATTTTCTGCAGGTGAAGGACCTGATGTGTATTCAGGAATTCTATATGATATGAATGCAGACTATAATAGTGGTTGGTTGTATAACTTCAAGGGTTTATTTGAAGAAGAAAGCGCATATGACCAAGGCAAGACTTGGAAAGAAACTCTACCTGATTATATCTTACAACGTATGTATTTAAGTGAAAACGATGTTCCAGGATATCCAACAGCTACAGCAGTAGTTCGTATATTTGTTAACAAAACTATGTTTGAAGAAGTAGGAGCAAAAATTCCTGAAACATGGGAAGAATTTATAGATGCTAGTCAAAAGATAAAAGCAAATGGAAAAATTCCATTTGCGTTCCCTAATGCTTCTATTGGAGATTTATCATGGTTATGGTTTAATAACTCTATAACTAGTCAATTAAACAGTGATTTAGTAGCAGAAATTGATGTAACAGGAAATGGTTATGTAGAGTTAAACGAAATAGTAAAAGCTTGGGATGAAGGAAAAATTGACTTTACAGATGATAGTTTTGTAGAAGGATATGAATTAATGAAAGAATTTTCACAATTCTGGACTTCTGATTACAATGGTCTAGACCAACAGTCATCTAGAGATATGTTTGTTCGTGGAGATGTTGCAATGGTTCAAGCGATGTCTACAGACCTTCGAACTATTGACGAAGTGCTTCCAGAAGGTTTTGAATATGTAGTAATTCCAGTACCTACAATTACTAAAGAAACTTCAGAGTATGCAATGGAGAAATCAGTAGTACTTGGTGGACAACCAGACATCATTTATGGAATTAATGCAAATCTAGAAGAAGATCAAACAAAACTTGATGCTGCAGTTGATTTTGTTCAATACATGTCATCTCCAGAAGTTCAAGCAACATTAGCAGAAGAACTTTACCGTATACCATTATCTAC
>CAZXWU010000156.1:0-4792 GCA_964644495.1 uncultured Tissierella sp. | reverse complement strand
GGTCCTCAATATTAATTTAAGTTTACAAATCGATAAAGATAATATAGAGGATATGGTTAAAAAAGTCATTAGAGGAAAGATCAACGATGGCCAATTGGATGAATGTGATATAACCAACAAGGATATCAATACTGTTACTAATACCTTTATTAGTATCTTGATGGGTATATATCATGATAGGATTGAGTATCCAAGTGAAGAGACCAGCTTAGAGGGGAGTAAATGATATGGAAATCTATATAGATAATAGGCAGACTGATATAGATGTATCCCAAGAAGTCTATGACATCTTTGAAAAGGTAATAAAAGAGTCTTTGATGATAGAAGGTCTAGGCCTTGATTATGAGGTGTCCATCTCTTTAGTCAGCAATGAAGAGATAAAAGAGCTCAATAGGGGCTATAGGGGAGTAGATAGTGAGACAGATGTCTTATCCTTCCCTATGGAAGATGACTTCGGTCTAGCTTTACCTCTACTAGGAGATATAATAATCTCAGTAGAAAAAGCCCTAGAACAAGCTGAGGAATATGGGCATAGTCTAGATAGGGAATTGGCCTATCTTACTTGTCATAGTCTATTTCATCTTTTGGGATATAATCATATGAATGAAATCGAAAAAGAAAAGATGAGAGATAAAGAAAAAATAGTGATGAAGAAATTGGGAATATTTAAAGATGTAAAAGGTATATAAAGGGGGATAAAAGATAGCTTTAATTATGCGGTATCAGGTATAATTTTATCCATAAAGACAGAAAAGAATATGTTAAAACATTATGTAATAGCTCTTATTGTCTTGGGATTAAGTTTATTTTTTGATTTTACAAGGTTAGAGTTTTTGATTTTATTGTTTGCTATCTCCTTAGTTTTAACCTTGGAGATGATAAATACTGCTATTGAGAAGACGGTAGATATGATTACTAAGGACTATCATCCTTTAGCGAGAATAGCCAAGGATATATCTGCTGGCGCTGTATTGATTGCAGCAGCAAATGCTCTAATAGTAGGGTATTTATTGTTTTTTGATAGATTGAATCAATTCTCAGAAGTATTACTTTTCAAAATCAGAAGGTCACCTATACACTTAACATTTATTTCATTGATATTGGTTGTACTTTTGACCATAGGGCTTAAGGCTAAATACTATAGGGGTAGAGGGACTCATTTTCAAGGTGGGACTGTGAGCGGTCATTCTGCAATAGCCTTTTGTGTAGCTGCTATTATCACATTTTTAGTTGAAAATATTCTAGTGGTTACACTTGCCTTTGGACTAGCTTTTCTAGTGGCTGAATCTAGAGTTGAAGGGAAAATACATAGTGTTGTAGAGGTTGTATTAGGCGGAGTTTTAGGTATTCTTGTAGCAATCTTAGCTTTTCAAATCATTGGTTAGGAGATTGATTATGACAAAAAAATTTAAGTACATATTAATTATGATGGTTTTGATGGTAAGCCTTGTAGCTTGTAGTAAAGAGGAATCAGAAGAACCTGTTATTGTAGACGAAGTTATAGAAGAAGACCCAATTATTGAAGAGCCGGAGCCAGTCATTGAAGGTATCCAATCCCCATTAAGTGGTTTGTATGCTGACGAAGACAAGGTAGAGCGTAGGGTGGTGGCAGTTATGTTTGATAATCACCCCAGTGCTAGATGGCAAGCAGGACTCAAGGATGCAGAGATTATATATGAGTTTCAAGTTGAAGCACCCTATACAAGATATATGGGTCTCTACCTTATCAATGATCCCCAGTCCCTAGGACCTATCAGGAGTGCCAGGCCATATTTTGTTACAAAGGTATTAGAGTTTGATGCTGTATATGTAAGGGCTGGAGGTAGTGAAGAGGCTATAAGGGATGTAAAGGCTCTTGGGCTAGCTGATATAGATAGCTTATCTAGTACAGCTAAGGTCTTTTGGCGTAATAATGACAAGAAAATGCCCCACAACCTATATACAAGTATGGAGGTTATTAGGGAGACCCAAGAGGATAGAGGGTATAGGATGAATGGAGAAACACCAGTGATTCTCTTTAATGAAGAGGATACAGACTTGGATGGTTTCCTTGCTGAAGATATATTGATAGATTATAAGGGTAAGAATACTACTAGATATACATATGATGAAGAAAACAAAATCTATCTCAGGAAAAAGGATGGTAAAGACCATATAGATGAAATAGATGATAGTCAATTAACTGCAAAGAATATTATCATCCAAGAGGTGGCTACAAGGGTTATAGACAATGTAGGAAGAAGGGGTATTGATTTAATAGGTGAAGGTAGTGCAACCTACATAACAAATGGTGAAGCATGCCCAATTAAATGGGTAAAAAATGATAGAAAAGGCAAGACTATTTATTATAGTGAAGATGGACAAGAGTTATCATTAAACCCTGGTGTTACATGGATTCAGATGATAAACTCAAGTATAGAGGTTACTTATAATGGAGAATTAGGAGGGGAATAATATGGATAAGAAAGAACTTATAAGAACAGCCTTAAAGGCTAAAGACAAGGCTTATGTACCATATTCTAATTTTCATGTAGGAGCTGCAGTCCTAACAGATGATGGCAAGGTTTATTCTGGATGCAATATAGAGATAGCCTCTTATTCACCTACCTTGTGTGCTGAAAGGACAGCTATTTTTAAAGCTGTTTCAGAAGGTTCTACTAAGATCAAGGAGATAGCCGTAGTTGGAGATGCTAATCCAACCTTCCCATGTGGAGTATGTAGACAGGTGATTAGGGAGTTTGGAAAGGATGCGAATGTAATAATTGCTAATTCAGAAGATGATTATAAAGAATATAGCCTAGATGACCTTTTGCCAAATAGCTTTGGCCCAGAGGACTTAGGATAAACAGGAAGGTGTAATATGTATAAATCAGGATTTGTAAGTGTAATCGGTAGACCAAATGTAGGGAAGTCAACCTTGTTGAATCAGGTAATAGGAGAAAAAATCTCCATTATTTCTGACAAACCTCAGACTACTAGAAATAAGATACAATTAGTATATACGGGTGATGATTTCCAAATAGTTTTCTTGGACACACCTGGTATACAGATGCCCAAGAATATTTTGGGGGAATATATGCTTAAGCTTTCAAGGTCTACTTTGGAAGAGGTGGACGTTATAACTTTTATGGTGGATGAAAGTACAGGAATCGGTAAGTTGGACAATTATATTTTGGACCAATTGAAGGAAGTATCGACACCTATCCTACTTTTAATAAATAAAAGCGATAAACTAGATGATAAGACTATAGAGTCTTTATTAGAAAAATATAAGGCTATGGATCTATTTGAAAAGATAATTCCTATTTCAGCCTTAAATGATACCAATATTGATAAATATATTTCCACATTGAAAGAGATGTTGCCTGAAGGACCTCAGTATTTTCCTGAGGACATGATAACGGATCAGCCTGAAAGATTTATTATAGCTGAGATAATCCGTGAAAAAGCACTGATCAACTTGGAAGAAGAAGTGCCTCATGGTATCTATGTTGGTATAGATGGGATCAAGACGAGGGAAGATAAGGATATAATCGATGTCTTTGCCAATATTTATTGTGAGAAAGAATCTCACAAGGGAATAATCATAGGCAAGAAAGGCTCCATGTTAAGGACTATAGGTCAAAGTGCCAGGGAAGATATTGAAAAACTAATGGGAAGTAGGATCAACCTTCAATTATGGGTTAAGGTAGAGAAAAACTGGAGAGATAAGGACAACAAGGTCAAGTACTTTGGATATAAATAAGCGGTGAAAAAAATGTTAAAAACAGAGGGGATTGTCCTCAAGGGCCAAAAATATCAAGAGACAAGTAAGATACTGAGTATTTATACTAAAAACTTGGGTAAAATCAGTGTTATGGCAAAGGGGGCCAATAGACCTAAGTCTAGACTCATTGCCAACACTCAACCATTTTCATATAACGAATATCAATTCTCAGAGGGGCGGAGTTTTTATTATATCAATCAAGCGGATATAATTGACTCCTTTTATGACATTCGTGAAAATATGGATTCTATGGTCTATGGATTTTATATTTTAGAACTGGTTGAAAAGTCAGTGGAGGATGAGGAAGCCAATGAAAAGATATTTTTATTGTTGGTAAAGACTCTCAAGATTCTATCTAAGTTAAAAAGTGATTATTTAAGATTATTAGTAGCTTTTGAATTAAAATACATTTCATTTTTAGGCTATAGGCCTTATTTAAGCTCTTGTGTTATGTGTGGAAATGGGAAATCACAGGAATATAGATTTTCTTATTTAGAAGGTGGTATCATATGTAGTAAGTGTTATACTAAAGACCTTACAGCTAAGCCTATAAGCAGGGAAGTCTTTGATTCTATGATATACCTGCTCTATGCTCAATTAGACCTCTTGGATGAAGTTGAGGTAAAAGATGAGATTCTATGTCAGCTTCATGATATCTTAGAGGGGTATATCCTATATAATATAGATAGAAAAGAATTCAATTCTTTGAAATTTTTCAAATCTCATAAATTAAAGCTTGATTAATCCCAAGAGTTGACAAGGTTAAGAATTTTTGTTAAATTATTTAAATAGATATAATTATACGATGACGAAGAGAGTACCATCTATATTTATCGTAGAGAGTCTAGTAAGGGTGGGAGCTAGATATAAATTTTGAATGGGAAGGGAGCTTCTGAGTATTTGACTTAAAGTGAATACCCTACTTAGGGTATTAAATAGGGTGGAACCGCGGAAGTAACCTTTCGTCCCTATAGTGGGATAGGGTTATTTTTTTGTTTATGACCTAATTATCCAAAAATTAAAAAA
>CAZXWU010000155.1:0-4808 GCA_964644495.1 uncultured Tissierella sp. | reverse complement strand
ATTGACTGAATTAAGGCTGTTTAAAAACTAAATAAAATTCAAAAAAATCTTGACAGCATAAACACATTGTATAATGTGAGACATTGTAGTACAATATAAGTAAGAGGATGGTGATTTAATATGACTACAATTACTGTTAGGTTAAATGATGATGAAGAAAAAATATTTAATGAGTATGCTAAATTGCATGGAATTCCATTATCTACTTTGTTTAAAAATTCCCTTGAAGAAAAAATAGAAGATGAACATGATATGAGAATAATTGAAGAGTATGAAAAAAAACTTGATAATGACTATAATGAAACCTATACCCATGATGAAGTCAAGAAAATGATAGGTCTATAATATGGTATATGATATTTTATATACCAAAAAGGCTATAAAACAATTAGCAAAAATAGATGTAAATCAAAGAAATTTAATAATATCGTGGATAGAGAAAAACCTAGTAGGGATAAGTGATCCTAAAATCTATGGAAAGGCACTGAAAGGCAATTTTAAAAATTACTGGAGATATAGAGTTGGAGATTATAGGATTATTGCAGAAATTATCAATGATGAAGTAAAAATAATAGTAGTAGAAATTGGTCACAGAAAATATATTTACGAAAAGCCCTAATACTAGGGCTTTTTCAGCAGTGTGAATAATATAGTTTTGTGTATTATCAATGTTCCTAACAATAATTGGATAATATTCTATTCTAATTGATATTTTGCTTTAAATTTCTATAATTTTACCGCCTAGCATTTGGGCAGTATCTGGGCTGCAAGTTGTAAATATAATTTGATAATCCTTTGCAAAATCATTGATTAGCATTATGGCTTGGCTCTTTCTAACAGGGTCAAGATCCACCAGACAGTCATCTAATACAACATAACCTTGTCTATCATTAAATATATGCTTTAATAAGGAAAACCTTAATGCCAAGCTTACACAATCATAGGTACCAGCGGATAATAGGTCTACAGGTATTTGCCCATTAGAATTTTCCAATTTAATATTGAAATCTTCATCAATGTCCCCTGTCTTGAAATTACCATCAGTGATTAACATAAGCAATCTTGAAAACTCATTTACCAAGGTCTCCATAGGATTTCCAGATAATCTTTCCTTAGTCTCTAGGAATACTCTCTGGATTTCTAAAAGCTTTTCTCCCCTATTGATATTTCTATCGAAAGTCTTGTCAGCATCTAAATATTCTTTCTTTAACTCTTCATAAGTATCATCCAAAAGATTGTTTTTAGTTTCATAATAGTCAGTATTTGAAGCATCCAGATCAGATTGTATACTAGCTAACTCATTCTTTAAGAAGGATAATCTTGATTTAAAGTCTTCTACAGTTTCAAACTCTTCAGGAAGTGGTTGTAGTCCTTTTAGCTTATTTTCTTTTTCCTTAAGATTCGTTCTTTCATCAATAACTAGATCAAATAAACTATCATGATCTCTATATTTTTTCTCCCAGTCTTCCACTAAAGTAGTATTATTTCTTTTGTCTGCCAAGGCTTCAATTTCTTCATTATTGATTACTATAACTTCCTCTTCAATATCCCCTATATCCCTAAACACCTTGATATCTGCCAATTCTTTTAACTCAGACCCTAACTCTTCCTTGCTGTTATTATCTAATACACGATTTAATTCACTCTTTAAAGATGATATGTTATTTTCCTTATCCTTAATCTTTTCTAAATTTAATCGTCCACCTTCTATACTGTCTATAGCTAAGTCATTTAGATGTCCATCATAATCTTCCTTAGCAGATACATACTGATTATTTAGGTCTTCAAAATCAATATTACCCGTTTTTATCTCCATTTGAAACTCATTACCATAAGAAATATTAATCAAACCATTTGCCTCAAAGTCAGCATCTACTCCTAGTAGTTCATTATCTCCAAAATCCTTTGATACAAAGGTTTGTTTATCTGACTTTATCAATCTACCAATCATCTTGCTTGCTTTCATAGTAGTCTCTAGGGTTAGGAGTTGTGTTTGAAGCTTTGCTAATTTATCAATGTCTTCCTTAGTAATGGCTGGAATCCTAGAAAGTTCTTCACTTGATTTTTCAATCTTTGTCTCTATTTCATCTATGGTTTGAAGCTTCTTTTGCAAGGATTTCCTTCGAATTATTTTATCAATATTTTCTTTTTCCTTATTTAACTTATCCTTTAAGTCCTTTAGATTAATTAGTTTTTCTTCTAATTGCTCTAGTAGTTGTATAGTCTTAGGCCACTCCCTATTAGCTTCCATGAGCTCTTCTAATTCTTTATTAGCCGACTTTATCTCAACCTCTAGTAAAGCCCTATTATTTATATCTTCTTCAATTTTCTCTAGGTCTGATTTTTCCTTACTTATAATTTCCTTCTTTTCTTTTAATTCATTGATACTATTGCAGATATTCTCAAACTCCTGCTCCGTACTATTAGCCTTTTCCATTAGGAGTCTAAAGTTTTCCTTAGTATAATAGCTTTCTAATATCTTACCTAATCCAGTTTTATATGGATTATTGATATCTCTATTGTTTTGAGGGGACTTTTTCTCTCTATCCCATCTTTTAAATAGAGTATCGATCTCATCTTCTATACTCTTTTGGATACTATCTATAGATATGCCGTCTAACTCCATTAAAGCCATTCTAAGTAAATCATTTACTTCCTTAGTTAACTCATTGTTGCTAATAATATTATATAAAGCTTCTTTTAAGTCCCTTTGCTTTGCAAATACAACATTTGAATATGTAGACTCACCAAAATCTAATATCCTAGCTAGCTCTTCATTGACTTCGTTCTCATTTTTAATAATATTTCCCCTTGGAGTTAGCAGGTGTACACTTTCACTACTTCCCCATTCCTTTGAAATCTCATATTGACCATCGGCTAATTCTAAAACAACTTTACCATCGATAAAGTCACCCTTAGGTTGAGGCATAAATTTATATGAAAAATCTTTGTCAGCATTATTGTTTCTCTTTAACTTGCTTCCTTTAAATAAGGTAGAATGAATACCCTCAATTATGGTGCTTTTACCTGACTCATTAGGACCAAGTATGACATTTATCCCTTTATCAAACTCTAGAGTCATATCCTTTAGACCTGCAAATCTAGTACATTTATAGGATTTAATATACATATACACTCACCTCCTCAGTAAATCATAGGCTATTTGTAGTGCTTCTTCATCATGTTCAAGCCCAGTTAAAAACTCGTATGGAAAGGAACCTACAGTGAATTCCTTTTCAATAATCTCTTTATTTATCTTAATCTTTAAATCAGAATCATCAACCCTTAAAATAAAGACATGTGACTCTAGGTCTCTATAAAAACTGCTTAAGTCTTCATAAGCATCCTTAGATATACTTCCACTTAATATAAGACGGATAATCTTTTTACTTGGATCATCATAATCAAGTATCCAGGACCTAATATTATTTAAATCATCATCCGAATCTAGGAGAAACTCCTTATCATAGAATCTATACTGGCCTGTGATGATACGCTCTGCTGATGTCTTTTCCTCATCCATGTCTATAAGCCAAGCTGATCCTACATCTTTAAAATCCAGCCCATCTGGCTCTGGTGTACCAGCATTAAATATTTTCTTGTTTTGTATATTATCCACTAAAGGATATCTAATATGGGTATGACCTAGTAGCCATAGATCCGTAGGAATAGACCTAAGCTCCTCCATAGACATATAATAGTAATTGCCCTCAATATCAGGAGATAAACCTTCTAGTGCCCCATGAGCTATACCTATATGATATTTACCACTAGCAGCTAGCCCCTGGTCTTTAATCCATTGCAGACTATTGTCCCTAGAATGTTTGCTATGACATGGTGCAGGATAAACAACCAGATCCAAATCATAATCATTTAAATGGTACTCCCTTTCTTCATTTAAAAGGACAATCTTTTCACTTAAATTTTTCGTAAATTCACGCCATAAATCAGTCATACCGTTGTCATAGTCATGATTGCCTGGTAACACAAGTACACATGCACCATTGAACTTGTCCAGGATTTTAACAGTACGATTAATATCCCTTTTAGTCACTTGTATAGTATTGAACAAGTCCCCTGCTACAACAAAAATATCTGTATTTAACTCGTTGGATTTATTTATCATATTCTCCAAAACCACAAACCTAGCCTCAGATAAGCTTTCCTTTGCCTCATTTGAATAATTATTAAATTTCATACCTATATGTATATCTCCAGTGTGGAAAATCCTTAGTGACATTGTATCCCCTCCTTGGTGGTGATTGGTAGTGATCTCATATGTAATTATAGCATAAAGATAAAATGAGTATTATACGATTATACCTATGCTAGTATAATAATAATTCCCTCATTTTGAGGGAATTTCTTTAATAGCGGATATGTTCCTGTTCTTCCATCATTTCTTCGTAAACTTCTGCTACCTTATCAAACTCATTATCATCTTCTATAATAGACAATTCAGGTCCTTCATCAGTTTCCTTATATTTATAAAGAAATACTCTCTCTCCTCCTTCTGGAAGCAATACAATATACTCTTTACCATCTACTTCAAGTTCAACAACTACCTCGCATTTTAATTCGCTACCATCTTCTAAGGTCAAATACATTATCTTCTTATTATCATTATGGTGATCTTCCATAATACCCCTCCTAAATTCTCACTTTACCATTCTACTCTTGTTACCTTACGTGCAATTCTAACTATTGGTACTATTATAGCATTAATAATCTTCCTTAAACAATATCATTGTAGGGATTATTTTGCTATAATGAGCTTAGTATAAACTTTAACAAAAGGAGCTAATCTA
>CAZXWU010000154.1:0-4830 GCA_964644495.1 uncultured Tissierella sp. | reverse complement strand
AATACATGCTATCACCACTTAGCTCATTCTTTTTTATTATTTTCTTCTATAACTACCCATGGATTTCTTTAATATATCTATACTATCTAATGCTTTCCCTGTTCCAATAGCTACACAGTCTAGAGGATTTTCAGCAATAATAACCGGCATACCTGTTTCATTGATTAAAACCCTGTCTAAACCGTCTAATTGGGCTCCACCACCTGTAAGCATTATCCCTTGTTCCATAATATCTGCTGCTAGTTCTGGAGGAGTTTTTTCCAATGTGGATTTGATAGAGTCAATTATGTTTAATATTGGATCTTTCATAGCTGAATATATCTCTTGAGATGAAATCTCTAGGGTCTTTGGTAGTCCTGTGATCAAATCTCGACCCCTGATATCCATTTTTACAACTTCAGAGTTTATATCTGCTGTACCAATTGTAATTTTAATATCTTCAGCTGTTCTTTCACCTATCATAAGACTATATTCTTTCTTGATATAGCTTACTATAGCTTCATCAAACTCATCTCCACCTACTCTGATTGATTTGCTTGTAACTATACCACCAAGAGAGATAACAGCTACTTCAGTAGTACCTCCACCGACGTCTACTATCAAGCTACCTGTTGCTTCTTGGACAGGCAAGCCTGCTCCAATTGCTGCTGCCATTGGCTCTTCGATTAGGTAGGCATCTCTTGCGCCTGCATGTATTGCAGCTTCTTCAACAGCTCTTTTTTCGACTTCAGTTACTCCACTAGGTACACATACTACCACTCTTGGTTGGAAAATCGATCTTCTCTTATATGCTTTTCTTATAAAATACTTTAACATTTCTTGTGTAATATCAAAATCAGCAATAACCCCATCCTTTAGAGGTCTTATTGCTACAATATTGCCAGGGGTTCTACCAATCATTTTTTTGGCTTCTTCACCTACAGCTAGTACTTGTTTTGTGTTTGTCTCGATAGCTACTACTGAAGGTTCTCTAGCCACTACCCCTCTGCCTTTTATATAAACTAATGTATTTGCTGTGCCTAAGTCAATTCCCATGTCTTTTTTAAATATACTAAATAATCTCAATTCAAAAATTCTCCTTCCAATGTTTAAAATAAATTCTTCTCTTTAAAGCTTATATATCTATTATCTCCAATGATTACATGATCCAATACCTTTATACCTACTAAGTTACCTACATCCACTAGCCTATGAGTAATATTTATATCCTCATTGCTAGGTTGTGGATCTCCACTTGGATGGTTATGTAGTAAGATTATTGCATTTGCATTTTTCCTAATGGCAAGACTAAATACATCTCTTGGATGAACAATAGAAGCATTGAGTGTTCCTATTGATATATTCTCTATAGTCAAAATTTGATTTTTAGTATCTAACAAGGCTATATTAAAATGCTCCTTGTCCAAATATTTCATTTCATCCATTACCAAATTTGCAATGACCATGGGTGATGTCACTTTTATTTTGTCATGTGTCCTCCATCGATTGATCCTCTTACCAATTTCTACTGTTGCCAATATCTGAGCAGCTTTACACTCGCCTATCCCTTTAATCTCGGTTAGTTGCTGTAAAGTCACATTAGATAGAAATGGCAACCCTTTATTATCTAAATTTAATATTCTTTGTGCTACTTCTACTGCTGTGTCTTGTTGATGTCCTGTTCTAATAATTATGGCTAACAATTCTGCATTTGAGAGTGATTCAACACCATAACTATATAGCTTTTCTCTAGGTCTTTCACTTATGGGTAAATCTTTAATAGTATAGTTCCTTTCAACACTTAAATTATTTTCCATAGTTTCACCTACTTGTTTATATTAAACTGCTATTGAAATGCTTAATTAACAATTCATCAAGTTTAACTAATGGTAGTCCTATTACATTATAATATGACCCGGCAATACTTTCAACAAGTATACCTCCAAAACCCTGGATTCCATAGGCTCCAGATTTATCCAAAGGTTCCTTAGTTTTCACATATTTGTCAATTGTATTAGATTTTAGCTTTCTAAATTTGACCCTAGTTAAATCATAATCTATGACCTTTGTATTGGTAGATAGATTTATTATACATATACCTGAGATAACTTCATGCCAGTCACCACTTAAAATCTGTATCATCCTATAGGCATCCACATCGTCTAAAGGTTTCTCCAAAATTTTATCATTATGGACTACTATTGTATCTGCCCCAATGACTATATTATTCTTGTATAAGCATGCCACTCTATGTGCTTTTGAAAAAGCAAGTCCCATGGCATACTGTAAGGGCGTATCAGTTGGATTCAACACTTCTGCTATATTAGAATCCACAGCTAGATATTCTATATTAAATTTATCTAATAATTCTCTACGTCTTGGGGACGAGCTTGCCAATACAATTTTTTTCATATTTATCTACCTTCTAAATAGTATATTAAAACTTACTCTCATGTTTTTAATAATATATGTGGACGCTAGTCCAACAAAATAGCCTGAAAACAGACTCATTAACATCAAAAACGGTAGGTATGTATATATTCTTATATTATTCATTATTATTGTAGCCACTGATACTTGAGCAAAGTTATGGGCTAGAGCCCCTAAAACACTTACACCTATCAAGGAAAATATGTTTGAAAAATATTTATATCCTATGTACATTGCCATACAAGATAAGACTGCTCCTGCAAAGGAATACATAAAGCTTGATACGCTTCCTGTTACCAACATAAGCACCATGCTTTTTAACATAGCAACTGTGATTCCATCTTTAAAACTAAATACTACTAAGGTTATTAATACTACCATGTTTGATAAACCAAGCTTTGCTCCAGGAAATGTAATAGGCAATGGGATCGCTGATTCTAATACACTCAATGCCAAACCTGCTGACACAAGTACAGATAAAAATATCATTTTATTTAATTTTCTCATATGTACCTCTTCCTAATAATTAATCATGTCTATTCCATCGGCGGTATCTACCCCTTTGATTTCTACTACCATTCTATTTGGTAAGCAAACTATGGTTTCACCTATCCGAGAAATTTTACCCTGTTTTACATCAATTTTATCGGGACAATCAGCTTCTATTACCCTTATTTCTTCGTCTCCTATCTCTAATAGATTGTATCCATATTCGGTTTCAATAGCTATTGTATTTCCTATAATATTCTTGTCGAATATAATCTTCTTGATCTCTTGTCCATTTACCTGAACACTTACATATTTATCTTTATTTGATAAACCTTGGGCCCTTATATAGCCCATAGATCCTAATGACAATATAATTACAAGAATTATCAATAATTTATCGCCTTTTGTCAATTAACTCACCTTTTCTATTGCGCATATCATCTTCAATTAATGTCAATTTACTCTTTATAGTTTATCATTTATACATTTCGAATACAACCTAAATTTCAAGGGATAGTAGTATCCTTACACAATAAAAATAGAGCCCTTAAGGGCTCTATTTTAGCTTGCTGCTTTTTCCTCATCTACATTTTCTCCATAAATACATTTTGTAGGACATTTTTCCTCACAAATACCACAATTTGTACATTTATCGTAAATAATCTTTGCAAGATTATTTTCAAAAGTAAATGCGTCTTCTGGACAATTTTTAACACAGATTCTACATGCTATACAACCTATATCGCAATATCCCCTAACTGCTTTACCCTTGTCTTCACTCTTACATTTTACAATATATTCATTGTTATAAGGTATTAAATCAATTATTTTCTTAGGACATATATCGATACATTTCATACATGCAGTACATTTTTCTCTATCGATAACAGCTAGTCCATCAATCATTCTAATTGCATCAAATTCGCAAACATCATAACAAGTACCACAGCCTAAACAACCATATGGACATGCCTTGCAGCCATCTGCAACCTCTGCTTCATATCTACAATCATTAACGCCTTCATATATGGCTTTGTCTTTTGATTTTGATTTGCTACCTTGGCATAATACTACTGCTACGTTTTTGTCAACGCCTTGTGAGTCAACTCCCATAATTTGAGCAACATTATCAGCTGTAGTTTGACCGCCGATTGGACATGCATTAACAGGTGCTTTCCCTTCAGCTATTGCAACTGCTAGCCCTTCACATCCTGGGAAGCCACAGGCTCCACAGTTTGCCCCTGGTAATGCATCTAATACCTCTTCTACTTTAGGATCGACTTCGACTTTAAATACAACTGAGGCAATTGATAACAGAACGCCAAATAGTAACCCAATTCCGCCTAGAACTGATACGGGATATAATATATTTTCCATTTCATTACCTCCTAAACTAATCCACTAAAACCTGAAAAGGCTATGGACATTAATCCTGCTGCTACTAGTGCTATTGGTACACCTTCTAATGCTTTTGGTACATTAGCTACTTCTAATTTCTCTCTAACACCTGCTAATAAAATCAATGCTAAGAAGAAACCTAAGGCAGCACCAAAACCACTGGTTATAGCCTCTATAAATGTATACTTTTCTTGAATATTAATTATAGTAACACCTAGAACTACACAGTTGGTAGTTATAAGTGGTAGGAATACTCCCATTGCATTATACAAACTTGGACTTATTTTTCTAATTACTAACTCGATAAACTGAACTAGTGATGCAATTATCAAAATAAATGTCAATGTTTGTAAGTAACCAATTCCCAAGGGATCAAGAATTGAATGTTGAACAAAGTAAGTAATCGCTGAAGCCATTGTTATTACAAATGTTACAGCAAGACCCATACCTGTTGCTGTTTCCATCTTTTGAGATACTCCAAGAAAAGGACATATCCCTAAAAATCTAGCAAATACATAGTTATTAACAAATACT
>CAZXWU010000153.1:0-4880 GCA_964644495.1 uncultured Tissierella sp. | reverse complement strand
CATTGCAAACCTTGTCTTTATCTCATTCTTTTACCGATAGAGAATTAAGGCAAAATATATTCAAAATGCTACAATATGAAGAGTCGGATTTAGTGAAGATTTCTCTCTATAGATTATTGTTTAAACATTCGATAAATAAGCAATTTACTGCAACAGTTAAGAAACAACTCCAAAAAGAGAGTAGCCAGTATTTGAAAATGGTGATAGCTTATTTTAATAAAAACCAGAATGGTGGTGAGATAGATATTGTTGAATTTATTAATTCTATAGGGCTATGAAGTTTACAGATTTAAGAAGAGAGCTTGAAGGCAATATAGAAGAGGTGAAATCTTCTCACGACTATATAAAAAAATACTTAACTACTACATATCAAGATAGATTGATTAGTCTGAATGAGGAGTATGTTGAGCATCTGTATAGTGACTTGATTGAAGAAAAGATAACTAAGGATATTCAAAAATATCTCGGTGGTAGCTATAGAAATGCAAATGAGTTTGCAAAAGCCTGTGTTACAACAGTTTTTAAAAGCAGAGATATTTATGGACATAGAGTGACAGGATGGGTAGACTCTGCTTTGAAATGCTTTGACAACTTCTTATTGATTCTTATTCAAGATTCTCTGAAAGAAACAATAAAAACCAAATATGGGATAGGGATTGAAAGACAGAAGTATCACCACCTGATGGAGAAGGGTGGTAATTATTTTCAAATTGGTGTTAAGTTTGACTCTATATACCAAATACGTAATGAGTTTAACCATATAGAGACAGTGGATGACATAACAGGTAAGAGGCAAATGATACCTATGAGCAATAAGAAAATTAATAGAAGAAAGGAAGTGATGCTGCAACATTTTAAAGAGGCATTGGGGTCTTTGGAAAAAGAGATTTAGTAAGATTGTGTATTCCCATTTTTATAGTGTAGCACGTTATATAATAAACTAATTTTTTAGAAAATGGCAAAACGTAAACTATCACCATTACAAATAGCATATAGAGAATTCTTTCTCAATATGTTAAATGAGTATGACGTTAATTCGCCAGCAAGTTTAAGCTATGATAAGAAACGTGAGTTTTTTACAAGGATTAAAGAGGAGTGGAAATTAAAAAAAGAAGCGTTTGCAAAAGAAAAACGAGAAAGGGAGAGTCTTTTAAAAGAAAACGTTAAGCAACAACCTGTTTCAAAGAAAGAAGAATATGCGAAAGTTAAGGGAGTACGACCACCTATAGCATTAGAACCTAAAGTTACTTATTTTAAATCTGTTGTTGATAAGAATGAGGAGGATATTAGGAGCATACTATCTGAAGAAAATCCTGAACAAACTGATGATTTAAAAATAAAGTACAATCCCAATCAATTTTTTGAACAAGATAAATTAGAGTATCAATATCCAGTAGTGAAAATGCCCCAAGAGGGAGCTTATTTGAAACTTCCACGACAGGGCCGTGCGATGGGTAAAGGATATAAAGAGCGTGACTTCCATAAAGCTATTGTTGCCAACATTCCACATGTAGAAGTTGATGTAAATCTACACATGGCCATTCCTTTCTATAATAGACCTTATGAACCAGATATTGTATTAATAAACCGAGAACTCAATCTGTACATTGATATAGAAATAGATGAACCCTATGATGGCTATTATAGGTTTCCAACACATGAAATAGAAAAAGGTGATACAAGAGATTTGTTTTTTACGGAAAGCGGATGGGTAGTTATTCGTTTTACTGAACGACAAGTACATCTACAAGAAAAAGAGTGCATTGCATATATAAAAGATGTACTTAATTCAATATATTATTATCGATTCGAAGAAATTTCTAATTGCATTCCAGAATCACAATGGAGCTACCAGCAAGCTGTAAGATGGGAGAAAGAGCATTACAGGGAGAAGTATTTAGGTATTATGAGCTTTGGCAAGCAAGATGCAAAATCAAAAATAGTTGTAGATATAAATGAATTAGAGGGTATTGAAGAGAATTTAAAGAGGACCAAGAAATTTGATTCCGTTGATCTGCAAGTTAATATTGCATTTGAAGATGAAACACATAGTTATCGTCATCCAAAAGATGCCACTGGAAACGCAGAGTATATTTCAGTTACAACCTTAATTGATCGGTTTTTCCCTTTTGATTTAGATAGATACATTAAAGGTAAAGCAAAAAGAGAAAAAAGAAGTGAAGAGGATGTGTTGGATGAATTTATTAAAATAAGAGATGAAGCAGCAGAAAAGGGCACTGAACTGCATAAACAGATTGAAAACTTCTTAAAGGGGAAAGAATACGATGACAGTTTAAAAGAAATTGCAATGTTTAAAACTTTCTACAACCAGATAGTTGTGGCTAAAGGTTTTGAATTTGTAGAAGCTGAGAAGCAAATATTGTTAGATGAGTACAATGTTGCCGGGACTGTAGATGCTTTATTTAAGAAGCCCAATAAAAATGAATATTTAATTGTTGACTGGAAGCGTAGTAAGAATTTGGTAGTTGATGGACATCCTAAGAAGTATGGATATGGAAATGCATTGTCTGAATTAAAACATTTAGATAATTCAAGTTATTACAAGTACGCTTTACAACAAAATATATATAAGTACATACTCGAGAAAAAGTATAACATGAAGATATCGTCCATAAATTTGATAGTGCTCTATGAAAAGTATGATTCATTTCATAGAGTATCTCTTTCAAATATGGATAAAGAAGTATTAGTAATTTTCAATTCCATTAACCATAAAATATAATTATGTCAGTATTAAATCAGTTTAAAGAAGCAATTAGGATTCAACAAAACAAGGAAAATGAGTCCTACGATGAGCAAATTAGATTACCACTTGAAGAACGAGTAGCCAAAGGTGTAACCATGACAAACTTAAAGGTGGTTTTTGACTTTCACGATCATGCTCCAAATACATGGTGTCCGAGAATAGACTATCCTCAAAAGTTTATAAAATCAGCAAAAATCTATAGTAATAATAATATTTCTAAGTTCAGAGAGGGTGCACAAGTGATGTTAAGTAACGGAAGACACTCTTTTAAAATGGAAATTGTAGAGGATACAGTTGACAATTTTATAATTGCTCCAAACGATTTCGATGTAAAATACTGTTATATAGATTCTGTAAATTACGATGAATTAAATTGGGAGATTAATGTTGTGAAAACTGACCTTACTCTGAAGTTATTATCAGCTACGGCAGGTAATTTGGAATATGATAGCGTTAGGCTTAATAAAATTGAGGAATTATTGGGTGGTGTATTAAGAAATTATAGTTCTTCTTACTATAATTATTCGCAATTAAACGAATCCCAAAACAAGGCTGTAGAAATGGCTATGTCTTCACCAAATTTTCATCTAATACAAGGTCCTCCTGGAACAGGCAAAACAGAAACAATAGCTCATATTGCAAAGATTTTAGTAGAATCGGGTAAGAGAGTATTTATTACAGCTCCAACTCATACTGCCATTAATAACTGCTTGAATGCAATTTCGCGTCAAATTAAAGATGCATCTAAACTGGTGAAAATTGGAGAAAAGTATCAATCAGCTGAAATTCTTGGAAACAAATATATTACAAGAAAAACCAGATTACCGCTTGATACCTATTCATATAGTAACGATCTTAGCAAGAATGGAATTGTTATTGGAGCTACGCCTTACTCATTGTGTTATCCTGCATCAAAGCGTTTAAATAATTGGGAGTTTGATGTTGCACTGATTGACGAAGCGGCACAAATGAGTATTCCTTTAGCAGTTTCTGTAATGTCTAAAACGAACAAGTTTATTTTTGTTGGAGACCACAAACAATTAGATCCAATTATGCCATCAGGAACAAATTTACCAATGTTTTCTGAGTCAATTTTTAGTCGCTTAGTAAGATTATACCCAAACAATAAGTGTCTTTTAAATATATCTTACAGGCTAAATGATCAGCTAATTAGGATTCCTAATGCTTTGTTTTATGATAATGAATTAACTTCAGATAGCTCTATAGAAGTAATTAGCAAGTATATTAATAGTGAAAAATATTCTCATGTTATAAATCATAATGACCCTAAAGTGTTGTATCTACACAAGGAGTTTGATTCTCAAGGAAGATCGCCGTATGAAGCCAATATAGTAGCTCATATAGTAAATGATCTAATCTCTAATGGCATTGATTTTAAAGATATAGGAATTCTCACACCATATAGAGCTCAGGTAAGAGAGATAAAAAAGGCCCTTAACGAAAAAATTGGAGGTATTGATACTGAAAGGACAGAGTCATTATTTATAGATACAGTTGATAGAATGCAGGGTCAGGAGAGAGACTATATTATTTATAGTATGTCAAATTCAAATCCGTTAGAATCGAAAAGAAGACTTGATTTTTTTTATAGTCCAAATCGATTAAATGTTGGCATTACAAGAGCAATAAAAAAATGTATTGTAATTGCCAATTATAAAGTATTCGATATCATCGATGAAGACCTTAAAGATTTACCTGAGTATATGCAACTAAAACCAAGCTTGGATATCTTTAAACAGTATTATAGGCTTTCTACTAAAATTGAAGAAGAAGTAGAAGAAGAAGCTTGGTAGATATATTAAAAACAACAATTTAAAACAATTCTTGTCATGACATTTACCGAACTAAATAGCGTAGAGCATTATATTATTAATCAACTCACGGGAGTAAATTTAAACAGCTCCTCATTGCATGCCCAGAAAGACTCTTATGGAGTAGAGTGGCAATACAAATCTTCCGCTTCATTGAAACGCAGCGTTAACGAGGTGTTGCTTGAACAAAACTTGAAAGATGCATTAATTAGGTTGAACCCTGAAATATCCGCCAATAATGCACTGGCCGATGAGGTGATTTATAAGCTGCGCGCTATTTT
>CAZXWU010000152.1:0-4938 GCA_964644495.1 uncultured Tissierella sp. | reverse complement strand
AAAGACAAGAACAACAAAGACAAGAGCAAGAAAGACAAGAGAAGCAAAGACAAGAACAACAAAGACAAAGATAAATAAAAAGTCCTCAACAGAGGACTTTTTATTTATCTATACATCTTAATATCATCTATATCTACTCTAAAGAACTCATCATCTAGCAAAACAAAATGTCCAGATTCATAAGTCTTACCTTCGATAGTAATATATACCTTATCAACATCATAGAATCTTCCTAGTGTATTTACAATACTTGTCAAAATCTCTGCTTCTAATGATGAACCAGCATTCATATCAGTTAGTAAATCTTGTGAAAAATCTACTAGCAATGTCCATGAATTCCTATCTAATTTAATTGAATTAATCACTGTATTTTTTGATATTGTAGGCAATAAATCATTGGAAGGTGGATTTTTCATTAAATCCTCTAATAATTCTTCCATCCTTTGATTAGTATAGAAGTCGACTTCTTCCATGGTATAGACAGTTTCAATGTCCGTTTCAGATGCAAAAGGGTAATAGACTTCAAGATCAATTTTTTTTGCTTCAGACCTAATAGATTTTAATAATGTTTCAACTTTTCCAATTCCATCTTCATAAATACTGGCCACTAAGCCTATATCCCTTGCATAATATTGCTTTAGTGTCTTACCCTCTCCAAAATCAGTAGTTATTTCTAGTGCTTTATAAGAATCTAAGGGAGTCTCTAGCTCTACATCCAGACCTGTAATAGTTTTATTATATCCATCTGAGGATACCCAGGAATTACCTACTACAAGTGGTTCCTTTATTAATATATTACTTTGCATCTCTTTAATATTTAATAAATTTTCAGTATGATAGAATTCACCCTCATAGTAAATCTCACTTAATGCCCCATCTCCGTATTCCACTACTTTAACTACATGAGTAGCTGGATTTATTACCTTCAATTGAGCCTTATTACCCTCTATATATTCGAAATATATCTTCTGTTCAGCAAATTCATTGCCTATGCCTTCATAATCGTAACTTGTATCTTCCTCAAAGGGAAAATAATCAGATATGCTTAATTCTGTATCTTCTACCTTGCCCATGTCTACTTCTTCTGTCCCAATCGTTGGCTTACATCCAACTACTGTTATTACAAAGACTAATATGAGAATTAATAAATTTTTCTTTCTCACTGTAATCACCCCTAACTTGAGTATGTCCACTATGATGCAAAGTATTCTTATATCAATTATACATGATAATGGCTATATAAAAATTACGATTTGATTACATTTAAAAAATCTCAACATCTGAATCCATTTTGTATATGATGTTTTTCCTCTCTACTATTATAGTAGCCTTCTGTGACAATAAGTCATCCTCTCTAATAGCTAAGAACAATTCCCTATTAGGATTAATAGCTATAGCATTACCCATCATCTTCAACATAGACAAATCCCCTGTAGTATCTCCATATGCATAGCTAGCTTCTAAGTTCACATCATATTTGTCTATTAATTCATCTAGGACTCTTTGTTTGCTAGTTGAATCCCACATCCTGATTATCTCACCGGTAAATCTATTGTCATCGTCTACCTTGTAGATACTCCCCCTATATTCTGTAACACCATATTTTTCTGCCATCTTAGACACTAAAAAGTCAGGGCTTCCTGATATAAAAAATACCTTGTGTCCTTGGTCCTTATGCCAGTCAATCCTATCTCTGGAGTACTTATAGACCATATCCCCATTCACATTTATTACATGTGCAGCTATATATTCTATATAATCTTTTTTTATACCTTTAAGTTCATCTAGATATACCTCTGCCAAAACTTCTAGATAATGTTCGAAATCCCCATATCTGCTTTCCCATTCTTGATATACCTTTTTAACCTTGGTGTACCATATAACCGGATCAATAACTTCAAATGAGATAAGTTTTTTAAAATGCTCAATCATAAGGGAGTTTCTAAATATCGTCCCATCAATATCAAAAAATGCTGCTTTATTTTTCATATTATCACCCTAACTTTATTCTAATATTGTATTTGTTATACCCATAATAGAGCATTTAATTCTAAGGCTCCATTTATCTGCCTAAACTTCTAATATTTTCTACTGGATATAGATTGGTCACTTTTCTATTTGGTAGATAATATATCATGATTGTAATTAAAAAATATAATATACATATGATTATATGAACAAACCAAGGATATAACCACAATCTGTTCACAAATATATCATAAATATAATCTCCAAAACTTAAGTTTACACCTTCTATTAAACCCACAGAAGTAATTAATAATATAATAAACAATACTATATGTGTAATTACAAGACTGGCTAGCCCAGTAAATATACCTAGTTTTAGATATTGGTTGGAAAACTCCTCCTTAGTCACTCCCAAGGCTTGTAGTATCCCAATTCGGTTTTTATCTTGTTCCAATTTAGATACTGTAGTATTGTACAGTATCACACATGTAATGGCAGCTGCTGTAAGCCCCAATAAAGCTATAATTATGGCATTATTGAGAGCCTCATTATAGAGTTCTACATTGCTTGCCTTATAGTTATAAAGAGTATACCCATTTTCATTTGCATAGGTTAAGAGTTTTGCATCTAATACATTATTCTCCAAATTTGAATCAGTTTCTAGATACCATACTGTACGTCCATATTTATTTGGAAACAGGGTATCTGTCATGTATTTCATTTCATCTATGGTTCTTCTAGAAATTCCCCACAAAGAACTAGTAAATACGGATTCCATCCCATCATAAGAGCCCATTACTACATAAGGTGAGATGGTATTTGAAAATGGCCATTCACCCTGGTCGACAAAATAATGTATGATGCCTCCAACTTTAACCTCTTTTGTAATAAAACTAAGGACCCTGGTTTCACCCTCAATTTTTTCTTCGTCTGCAGATAGGAAAATAGTATCTCCAGGTTTTATCTCGTCAGGCTTCATATAGTAATCAGCATATCTTTCGCTATAGGACAAGGTATAGGTGTCGGTAGTCTTAAATAACCAAGACATTCTATTATCATCTGTAGTTGAAGCCCCTAGTCTGTCACCTTGAACCGCTATATCATCTATATTTGTATCCCCTTCAAGATACATAGGGACTAATAATATAACTTCCTTACCTTTAGTAAAGCTTTCTTTATCAATACTCCCTAAAGTAATTTGTGAGTTATATCTTTCAAATATATCCCCTTCAGGGTCGATTCCATAATACTTAGTATAAAAACCGTCCTTAACCCATGCTTCTTCACCCTTTAATTCATCCCTATACTTAAGAAAATGTCTAGTCAAAAATCCTTGAGGGAGACTTTTTTCAAAATCATTTATCAATCTATTTTCTTCAATACCATCGTACCAGAGTATGGTTGACTTACCTACTTTATAAGCGTCAGCACTTTGGATACCATCTATGGCAAATAAATCTTCTTTTATCCTAGGAATCCTAACTGTACTTTCTCCGTAAAAAGTTTCCATAGCATAGTCTGGACGATTATTAGAAAGTACTAGATCCTTATAATTATCAAAACTAATATAAGATAATAAAATAGTAGTAGTTAATATTATTATGGAAATTAAAGATAACCCGAACGAAATAAAGGTTTTGCCTCTGTTTTGCTTATAATATTTGAAATTAATTGAATTAAAAGTCTGTCTTTTTACTTCAGCTATATTTGCTTTTCCACTAGCTTTTTTATGCTTAGGCGGTTTTGACATAGTGCCAACTAAAGGTATTCTTACAGCAAATAAAACGGGAACAGCCATACCTAAAAATAAGGCTAGGATCCCTGCCACTATACCAAGTATAAATAGTGAAGGAACTACATGAAAATCTATATTTCTACCCGCAAATATGTTCATTCCATATATGATTATTACAGAAAACGCTAATCCAATAGGCACTCCTAGAAAAATACCTGTCTTTAAGAGATAAAGCCCTTCATATGCAATAATCTTGATTATTTGGCCATTAGTTGCACCAATAGATTTTAGTAGTACAATCTTTCTGGAGCGTCTTCTCATCTGGGTCAAAAATATCTGGAATATTGCCAAAGCAGTTGCGACAAATATTATGGCTATTATAGTAAGGGATAGTACATGTTCTGTAGAGTCAGTCCTATCTATATAAGAAAAATTATTTTTTCTAAAATTAGATGTGTTGATTTCCATTTTGGCCTCTTCTTGACCTATATCCTCAATATTCCCTTCATCATGAGCTTCCACATGAGGAAGAATTGTCATATTTATATTTTTAAAAAAGTCTGCAAGCTCTTCTTCTGATTTACGGAAAACCTCATAGATAAATTGATCTACCAACCATGTCTGATCCATACCAACTTCTTCAACTTCCAAATCTGGATAATTATCCTTTAAACTAGAATATAAGTCCTCTTTAAGAGAGTTAGAGTATAGGTACATGTTGTGCTTTATATGGTGATGAGAAAAATCGCCTAAATCATTATTATAAATAGCATTTATAAACTCTTGACCACTTTCCTCTGTTACAAAAGCATTAGTTGAGAGAAAGCCTTCACTATCCCATTTATCAGAATAAGTATTTACTATCCCTGTAATAGTAAACTCCCTTTTTAAAACCAACTTATGATAAGTAAGAGCTCCTTCATTTATTATCATTTCCGGGCTAACATAGCTGTACTGAGGGGAAACGTGTGTATAATCCTTACTTGCAACAACTAAAACATCCCCGACTTGCTGGAAAGGAACTGCATGATGACCATTTGTCTTTAGCAAACTAAAAGAGAAATATGGAAAAGAAGGATCCTGAGCTTCCCTTACTTCCTCTTCAACCTGATCTCTATCTAAGTTTTGTCCCAATGTCTTTATGTATTCCGTTAAATCCCAATGTTTTTCTAAAACATTTAATTCTATTTCTATCCTTTGTCCTACTTCTAAGTCTAGGCCCATATCACTCATTT
>CAZXWU010000151.1:0-4941 GCA_964644495.1 uncultured Tissierella sp. | reverse complement strand
CTCATTGGCATCTCTTAAGCCTTTTAAATACCAAGATAGGTGCTTCCTCATCTCTTTAACCCCTACTCTGTCTCCTTTGTGATTGCAGGTCATTTCTAATTGCCTAACAGCTAGATCAATTCTCTCATCTATTGTTGGGATAAAATCCTCTTCATTATTTAATAGATTCTCTATCCTCTTAAATAACCAAGGGTTCCCCATGGCTCCTCTAGCTATGGCTATGGCATCACATTTAGTATATTCCAGCATATCCAGACCATCTTGGGGTTCAAAGATATCACCGTTCCCAATTACAGGGATACTGACGCTTTCCTTTACCCTTTTTATAAAATCCCAGTCTGCCTTGCCAGAATAAAACATATCCCTGGTCCTTCCATGTACTGTTATAGCGCTAACTCCTTCTTCTTCAGCAATTTTTGCTATTTCAATTCCATTTATATTATCTTGATCCCAACCTTTTCTAAACTTAATTGTCAAAGGCTTATTAGAAACCTTGATTATTGCTTTTATAATTTCTCTAACCAGTTTAGGATCTTTCATTAAAGCACAACCATCATTATTCTTGACAATCTTTGGTGCAGGACATCCCATGTTTATATCAATAATATCAACATCCTGTCTTCTGTTTAAATGTTTTTCTACAATATTTGACATTATTATAGGGTCTGAACCAAATATTTGCATGGCAACAGGTCTTTCCTTCGGATCGATTTTTGCCAATTCTTTTGTATTGCTATCGCCATAATACATTCCTTTTGCACTAATCATTTCGGTAAAAACCAAGCCCGCTCCCATTTCCTTGCAAATAAGCCTAAATGATAGGTCACTTATTCCAGCCATAGGTGCCAGGACAATATTATTTTTTAATTCTATATTACCAATTTTCATAATTCCACCTCAAAAATAGGTAAGTAGCATATGCTACTTACCTGTTTCTTTCATATATGATCCTTAATCCTTCTAAAGTTAACATTTTGTCTACACTGCTAATATACTTGCTTTCTTTCCCATACAGGCTTGCAAACCCTCCTGTAGCTATTGCTTTTACAGTTTCTCCATTTGTCGACATTTCATTCATCATATTTTCTATTATATAATCAATCAAGCCAACATATCCATATACCAATCCTGATTGAATACTATTAACTGTGTTTTTACCTATAACTTTATCAGGTTTAACAATCTCAACCTTAGGTAATTTAGAAGTCCTTAAGAATAAAGCTTCTGAAGATATCCCGATTCCTGGCGTAATTACTCCACCTAGGTAATCTCCTTCTTTTGAAATTGCATCGAAGGTAATGGCAGTACCAAAATCAACAATTATCAATGGTCCTCCATGCCTTTCATATCCTCCAATACCATTAACTATCCTATCTGCACCTACTTCTTTAGGATTGTCATATTTTATATCCATACCAGTTTTTACACCTGGCCCTACAAGGATTGGATTGATATCAAAGTATTTGACACACATAGCAGATAAGGTATGCATCAAAGGTGGTACAACAGAAGAAATTATTATGCTATCTATATCATCTGCCTCTAATACATGATAGCGAAATATTTGTTCAAATAGGAGTCCATATTCATCTGAAGTCCTGTTCTTTTCCGATGAAATCCTCCAGTTGTTTAATAGTTTTTTACCTTGGTAGATACCAAATACTATGTTGGTATTACCTACATCTATGACTAGTAGCAATTCTTCACCCTCTATTTACTTTCTTTAAGTTTAAGTGCACTTACTACGCTTGTGACTATTATAATAGCAATAATTGTTTCAGGTATACCATTTGTAAGTGCTAATCCAAATATAACCCTTCTTGCTGTGCTAATATCAAGACCCAGTCCAGCTACAAAGCTTTCAGCATGTAAAAAGTAAATCATAGATAAAACACCTACAGTGTTAGTAAGGGTACCAACTATTGTTGCAATCATAATATCTAAAGATTTATCATTTAATCTTCTTGTAGTAAAGTATCCTACGCTAATAACCATGATAATCAATAGTACATTCATTAATGTCATCAAAATACTAGCCGAGTTAACTATGTTTAGATAAACACCATAGGTTAAATAGCCTAAAATCCCTATCCAAATTAGATTCAAGATTACCTTTGTATTTTTGTTGCCCATTTTTTTGACAGCTGCATATACAAAATATGATGTTATACCAATTAAGATCCTTGGTAGCACCGAAACAATTGGATTATAGAATACAATAGACACTGGAGTTGGATTTGTTACAGCTTGAAATATACTGAATAAGCCGAATATAAGTCCTATTATAGCTCCAACTATAGGTCCTTCCATAATGGCACCAATTATAACCGGTATATGCATTATAGTTGCTCTTGTTGGCCCAACAGGTATGAAACCCAATGGAGTCAATCCTAGTACTATTGACACAGCCCCGAGAACACCTACGATAGCCATCTTCCTAACACTTAAAGTCTTTTCCCTTTTCATAAAATACCTCCGTTCTAGTTCCCTAAGGATACCAGTCGATTTATTTTTTCTAACTACTATATGTCCAACTCTATTACTAGATGCTGGCATTGTATAACAAAACTATTATAAATAATATATATAAGAATAGTCAAGGATTATTTCAAATCCCTGTAAGAAATTAGTCCATCATAATTTTCCGAATTCACTATTGCATTCGTAATAGCCATGGACATGACTTCTGCAGCAAGGGTCCCTACAAGACTAATATCTGCAGCCACCTTATTTGTTGCCATAGTAAAGATTGTATCTCCATCATACATAGTGTGTATAGGATTTATTGATCTAGCAAAACCATTGTGGCCCATTTCCGATATTTTATTAGCTTCTGCCTTACTGAGTATTGCATTAGTTGCAATTACCCCGATAGTCGTGTTTTTCATGGATAAATCTTTAGAACTATATCCAGCTTTAAATATATTTATTGTATTTAACATCTCTTTTTTATCATAATCATATACTCCAGCTATTTGTTTTCCTGTTTTATAGTCATATATATCCCCAAAACTGTTTACTGCTACCATGGCGGAAACTTTTAAATCCCCAAGCTCTACAGTAGCACTGCCTAGTCCTGATTTCATAGCATTTTTAGGCCCTAGTATCTTCCCAACAGAAGCCCCCATACCACAACCAACACAACCTTGTCTCAGTTCACTAACACTAGCATTTTTTGCTGCTTCATAACCCATATTGAAATCAGGTCTAACTCTATAATCGCCAATTGCTAAATCAAATATAACGGCAGATGCGACTATGGGTACCTTGGTAAGCCCAACATCAAAACCTACCCCCTCTTCTTCCAGGTATTTCATCACCCCAGATGAGGCATCTAGCCCAAATGCTGAACCACCGGCCAATACAAGACCGTGGACCTTATCTATCATTTTTTCAGCCTTAAATATATCTGTTTCCCTTGTTCCTGGGGCAGATCCACGAACATCTACACCACCTGTAGCTCCCTCTTCATATATAATAACTGTGCATCCAGTAAGTCCTTCTTGCGAAGATTCATGTCCAACTTTGATACCTTCAATATCCGTTATATATCCACTATACACATGAATTCCTCCTAAATATTTCATTATATAATTTATACCCAAAATGGATTATACCAGTCGCTTTTATCAACATTGCATTCCATAGTATATTAATTAATCAAAATATACATACAGAAAGAGGGTGGAAAACACCACCCTCAATTAGCTATTCTTCATCTATTTTATTTTCTTCATTAGGTTCTCCGCCTAATTCCTCATCTATCTCTTGTGAGGATTCTTGGTCTGTTTCATCAGGATCCTCTTGGGTTTTACTAACATATCTTAGGTCTTCATTGTCTTCAATTTCTTCTTCTAAACTCTCAATTTCTTCTGCCTCTAGACTTCTACCTAAGAATATTTCTTCGAACTCTTTGGCACCTAAAGTTTCTTTTTCAAGTAAGGCTTCTGCTATTCTATGAAGTATTTCTATGTTTTCACTAATCATAGACTCCGCCTTCTTATATGCCTCATCTATTAGTTTTCTCATTTCACTATCTATAGTTGCCGCAACTTCTTCTGAATAATTCCTTGCTCTACCGAAGTCTCTTCCCATGAATACCTCTTGCTCATCTGTACCATAGGTCATAGGTCCTAATTTGTCATTCATACCATAATGGGTAATCATTTGTCTTGCAAGTTTAGTAGCTCTTTCAATATCATTTTGTGCACCAGTAGATATATCTTCTAAAACTAATGCCTCTGCTACCCTACCACCTAACAAGGAAACCAATCTATCTTCCATTTGTCTTTTAGTCATATAATTTACATCTTCTTCAGGTATATAAGCAGTAAACCCTCCAGCCATACCCCTAGGGATAATGGTGATTAAATGTACCGGATCCATACCAGGTATCAATCTAGAGGCTAGAGCATGCCCTGCTTCATGATATGCAGTAAGTTTTCTTTCCTTATCACTTACTATCTTACTCTTCTTTTCTGGACCTGCTTGAACTTTAATTGATGCTTCTTCAATTAAATCCATTGGTATCTTTTTTAAATTATATCTTGCTGTCAATAAGGCAGCTTCATTTACTAAGTTTTCTAAATCAGCTGGAGTAAATCCTGGAGTTCTCTTAGCAATAACCTTAAGTTCAACATCAGCCTCTAAGGGTTTATTTTTAGTATGGACACCTAGAATCGCCTCTCTACCTCTTATATCAGGTAACCCAACATGTATAGTTCTGTCAAACCTTCCTGGTCGTAGTAAGGCAGGGTCCAAGATATCAGGTCTATTTGTCGCAGCCATTATGATGATACCCTCATTCTTTCCAAAACCATCCATTTCAACTAAAAGCTGGTTTAAAGTCTGCTCTCTTTCATCATGGCCACCACCCATGCCAGCGCCTCTTCTTCTACCTACTGCGTCAATCTCATCAATAAAAATAATACACGGTGAGTT
>CAZXWU010000150.1:4709-4950 GCA_964644495.1 uncultured Tissierella sp. | reverse complement strand
TTTAGCTAATCTATTACCTATCTCAGCCATAGTTATACTTTGCTTTTCTGATTCATTTAATATTTTTATGATGGTTGATCTGATAAGGTTAATATCAGTCATACTTTTTGAGCTTTCAGTATTTTCTTTGGGAGTTTTAGTAGTGCTTGTATCTGGAAGTTTCTCTGATTCAGCAAGTACATCTAAGTATTTAAAATGATTACATGCAGCTATGAAGGGTTTTGGAGTCTTTTTTTCACCC
>CAZXWU010000150.1:342-4699 GCA_964644495.1 uncultured Tissierella sp. | reverse complement strand
ACTACAGTCATTGCAGATTCCCTCAACCTTGATGCCAATTTAGTAAAATCACTGTCACTAGAAATAATGCAAAAGCCATCTACTTTACCTGAATAAAGAATATCCATTGCATCAATAATCATAGCAGAATCTGTAGCATTTTTCCCCGCAGTATATCCATATTGTTGTATTGGTGTAACTGAATTTTCAAGTAAGACATCCTTCCATCCTGCAGCAGTTGGTTGTGTCCAGTCACCATAAATTCTTTTATATGTAGCTACTCCAAAGTTTGCAACTTCATCCATAATGTATTTAATATATTTGGCCGATACATTGTCCCCATCAATTAGAACCGCAAAACGTTTATCTTCTATCATAAGATAATCCTCCTTTTCCTTCTTCTTAATATTATTGTAACAGAAAGAAGAAATTTATACCATTCAAACTTTCCTGCAATTCGAGAACCGTCCCTAAATTGCATGAATTGCAGGTGTCTCAAATTTGGCATTATAGTCAAGATTAATTTTATACTATTCTGGGTAAAGATAATATAAATATAATGTATAGGGTGATAATATGAAAAAATTTCATGGCAATCCAAATGTTTTTGTTAAAGATATAGTCTTAAAAGTGACAAACATAAATAGATCAATTAAATTTTATACAAGTATTATGGGATTAAGTTTAATCAAAAAGAAGGGCAAACTAGCAAGTCTGACTGCTGATGGATTTAGTCCAATAATTACACTTATAGAACCAGAAGACATAATAGCAAAAGTACCACGAAGAACTGGACTCTATCATTTTGCAATACTATTACCAAGTAGATATCATCTAGGATTATTCCTAAAGAATATTAGGGATCAAGACTATCCAATAATTGGTGGGTCAAATCATGGAGTCAGTGAAGCTATATATCTAGAAGACCCAGATGGAAATGGCATAGAAGTATACAGAGATAGAGAGGCAAGTGAATGGGACCGTGATGAAGATAGGATAAACATGATATCGGAACCCTTAGATTACGATGACTTAATAGCTGAAGCTGGTATGGACACATGGGATAATACACCATTAGATACCATAATAGGTCATATTCATCTACATGTAGGAGACTTAGACCAAGCCAGACAATTCTATGTTGAGGGACTAGGTTTTGATTTGGTCATGGAAGCAGGTACATCAGCCATATTCCTTTCAACAGGTGGATATCATCACCATATTGGACTAAATGTATGGAGTGGGCGTGGTGCTTTAGCCCCACCAGAAAACTCAGTTGGCATGAAGCATTATAGCCTAAAATTCCCTGATGAAGAATCAAGAGAAGAAACCCTGGATAATCTAAGAACACTTGCTTATGAGATAATAAAAGAAGAAAAGGATATATATATTAAGGACCCATCTAAGAACGTAATCAAATTAATAATATAGAAAAACTGCCAAGCTTATTAGCCTTGGCAGTTTTTTCTTGTCTGGACAAGTCCTATTCTGTGGTATTAGTACTTCTTATGATAGTAAATATAGATAGATCTGAAGGACAGTATGCTATAAGGCTCCCTCACTTACAACTTCAATAGATTCTTTTTCTTTTGAATTCATTATCATGATAGAAAATATTAAAACAGCAATGCCTAACATATTAACTAAGCCAATACTCTCCTTAAATACAAATGCCCCTATCAATGTAGCAACCAGAGTCTCCACTGAGGCAATCACAGGAACCTTTGATACTTCTAGGTCTTTACTAAGTCCACCCATATATAGTAGATAAGACACTACACCTGGTATAAGTCCAAATCCAAAGGAATACAACCAAAATCTAGCGTTTGATATTAGGGCAATATGTTCCCATGGTCTAACTATAGCCCCTAGGGTTATCCATCCAAATAAAAAACCATAAAACACAACTACAAAAGGATGGACCTTACCTGATGTAATCTTGCCTATAATAGTTACCAAGCTATATAAAAATCCAGCTGCAATACCAAAGAATATACCAAGAATTGAAATATTCATGGTAGATAGATTTCCACCTGTTACCATCAAAAAACAACCTAAAATATTTAAAGTCAAGGCTACAATTTTTTTCATATCTATAGTTTCCTTAAAAAATATAACAGATAAAATAAATACAAATACAGGAGCCGTGTACAAAAGAACAGATGATGTAGCTACTCCAACTGTAGTTATAGCCATATTATAAGAATAATTAAACAAGGCCTGTGAAAAAATTCCTAATATTAAACAATGGATAAAAGTTTCCTTGTCAATTTTAAACATCTTTAGTCCACCTTTTTTAAATATAACAGGCATAATGATTAAGGAACCCAAAAATAATCTCATAAATGCTGCCATGGAGGAGCTTACCCCAATATTTGCCAACAATGTAACAAACAAGCCTACAGTTCCCCATAGTATTCCTGCTATAAATACCATTATGTAACCCTTAGTTTTTTCTTTAACCAATGTATTCATACCCCTTTGATATTGTATGTTTTTCTAGTTTCTGCCAACATAATTGATTATAACACAAGTCTAGCTACTACTCTATCAATATTTTTGAATAGTCAAGATATACGGATCTGGAAATTAATAGCAATAATCTGTTCTAAAAGAAGGAATTTGCTGATTTCTGTTGTATAATAATATTAGATGAATACAAAATTCAATGTTCGAGGTGAATATTATGATAATTCAAAACTTCACGTTCAAGTCAAGTGATGAAAAGGAGATATTTGTTTACAAGTGGATGCCAGAGGAGGCTAATGCAAAAGGAGTAGTTCAAATAGCACATGGTATGGCTGAACATGCAGAAAGGTATGATAGATTTGCAAAATATTTGAACCAGCATGGATATATAGTATATGCAAATGACCATAGAGGCCACGGGAAAACTGCTGGAAGTATTGACAAGGTCGGGTATCTAGCAGATGAAAATGGATTTGACTTGTTGGTTGAAGATCTTCAGACACTAAGTAGTATAATAAAAAATGAAAATCCATACTTGCCATTATATTTATTTGGACATAGTATGGGATCCTTTGCAGGTCAAAAGTATATAATGGAAAAAGATAAGAGGCTTGATGGACTTATATTATCTGGATCAAACGGCAAGCAGGGTATAATGCTTAAAATTGGATCTTTTATAGCTAAAAGGGAAATCAAGAAGCATGGACGAAAAGCTCAAAGCCAGAAATTAGATAAGCTAATCTTTTCAGGATACAACAAATCATTTCAACCTAGTAGGACTGACTCTGATTGGCTAAGTAGAGATGAACAGGAGGTAGACAAGTATATCAATGATCCTTATTGTGGTACAGTATTTACAGCAGGATTTTTCTATGATTTTTTGACAGGCCTAATGGAAGTCGAAGATAAAAATAATATTGCCTTAGTTCCAAAGGACTTACCTATCTATATTTTTTCAGGAGACAAGGATCCAGTAGGCAAATTTGGCAAAGGGGTTATTGATCTTTATAATAGATATAAAGACCATGGGGTTAAAAATCTCAAGTATAAACTATATAAAGATGGACGACACGAAATGTTAAATGAAAGCAATAGGGAAGAAGTCATGGATGATGTAGTAGAGTGGTTGGATTCATTAATAATATAGATTATTTATAATAATATATATAAAGGATTTTCATGGATTTGAAAAAATATTTTAATGAATTAATAATTATGGGTTATGACAGGACAGCTTAAATCGTTCTCCATAACCCTTTCCTATTTTTACAAGAAACTTCACTCCACCCATGACAATTATTTCTTTAATTTTCCCATGTTTTTGTTATTTTTCTATATAAACAAAGTTTAAAGGCTTAAACCATATATCCTATACTGAAAAAAGGGTAAAAATGCAGGCTTTTGTCGGATATTTCTTTCGTAAATTACATACTTTGCGTTTAAATTTAAGAGAAAAAGTTTATAATTATTCATATCATAAATAATAATAATTGATAGTTTGATTAAAGAAATTTTTTTCAAGAAATGGGAGCTATGATATGTAGACTTATTTGGACGTCTTGTCTACATGGAGCTAAGGACGAAACCGACCATGGCTAATATGTTATGGTCTTTTTTAATGTCCATATGGATTCAACACAAATTATCAAAGAATTACATAATATCTAATCATAAGTTGTAACAGACAAACATAGAATTAATATTATATTTAAGGAGGAGAAAAGATGTTAGATGTTATTAAAAGTTTAGTAAGAGACGAAGAAGGGCAAGGCATGGTAGAGTATGGCTTGATTATTGCTTTGGTGTCGGTTGTGGTGATAGCGGCATTAGCTCTAATGGGAGATTACCTAAATCTAGGATTTAAAGCCATTAATACTGAACTTTTGGAAGTAGAAGGAATTGATTAATC
>CAZXWU010000150.1:0-332 GCA_964644495.1 uncultured Tissierella sp. | reverse complement strand
TTAGCTACTATGGGTGGCTACCTAAATGAGGGATTTAAATTTATCAATGAAAAACTTCTTGAAGTAGATGGAATTGAGGCCCCTTAAAATTAATCAACCTAAACTGCTGCTCCTCAAGGAGCAGCAAACCACCCCAGCTAAGGAGATAGATATGGAAACCACTATAATTGATTATATATTATTTGCAATGATAATTTTATCTATATATTTTGATATTACTAAGAAAAAAATCCCCAACTTTATTACTTTTCCAGTAATACTGTGGGGTTTATTTACACATACCATATTTTATGGATTTGAGGGGCTAAAACTTAGTGGAATTGGCTTTCTTG
>CAZXWU010000149.1:0-4990 GCA_964644495.1 uncultured Tissierella sp. | reverse complement strand
AGGTAACTAGAGAAAGGATTAGACAAATAGAAGCTAAGGCTTTAAGAAAATTAAGACATCCAAGCAGAAGCAAAAAATTAAAGGATTTCCTTGAATAAAAGATTCGCATTTTTTGCGAATCTTTTATCACGTCTAATATGGGGGGATATTCATGGACTTATCAAAGAGATTATTAGAAATTATAAGTTTTGTGGGGGAAAACTCAAAAGTTGTCGCAGATATAGGCACCGATCACGGTTATATACCAGTCTATATAATTCAAAACAATCTTAGTCAAAAGGTTATAGCAACAGATATAAGCCCTGCTTCCTTAAACAAGACAATCACCTATGTAAACTCCTTATATCTAAATGACAAAATTGATACAAGGTTTGGGGATGGATTAGATGTGATAAAGCCTAATGAAGTGGATACCGTAATAATTGCAGGCATGGGTGGTGTCCTCATCAGCAAGATACTGGACAATAATAAGGAAGTCTGTAATACTGTAGAAAACTTCATACTTCAACCTATGGTAGCATCTAGAGAATTGAGGCAATATTTAGTTGAAAATGGATATGAGATTGTAGATGAGTCTTTGGCCAAGGAAGGTAGGAGATTTTATGAAATCATCCAGGCCAAGAGAGGCAAAGGAAATATTCATAAGGACCTTCATTATGATATAAGTCATAAATTAATTGAGAAAGACCACCCCTTGATCAGAGAATTTATTGGCTTTAAGATTAATGAAATAGAAGAAATACTTTCTAAACTAGGCTTAGATGACACTGACAAAACAGTTGAAAGGCGTAAAGAACTTACAAAAAAACTGGAAGAATACATGGAGGTGGCAAAGCAAATTGAAAGCAATTGATATTATAGAAGCTATGGACAGATGGGCACCGAAAGAGTTTGTAGATAGCTGGGATAATACTGGATTTCAAATAGGTGATCCTAATAAGGAAGTGACTAGGATACTTGTAGCACTTGATTTAGATAAGGAAGTGCTAAACAAGGCCATATACGAAGATTATCAGATGATAATAACTCACCATCCTATTATTTTCAAACCCTTGACTAGTCTAACCACAATAGGCCACAATACAAGTATTATTTATGATGCAGTTAAATATGGAATAGTAGTATATAATGCTCATAGTAATCTGGACTTAGCAGAGGGAGGGGTCAATGATAGCCTGGCAGATGTTTTAGAACTTAAAGATGTAGTTCCCCTATCCCCTGTTAATAGAGAAAATCTACCACAAAATCTAGGCTATGGTCGAGTAGGATATGTAGACAAGATAGGCTTCGATGACTTCTTATCTTTTGTAAAGGAAAAGCTCTCTGCAAGCCACCTAGTGGTCTACGGTGATAGGAGGAATACAATAGAAAAAGTTGCCATATGTGGAGGGAGTGGGAGCGATTTTATATTAGATGCCTATAATGCAGATGCAGACATATATATTTCAGGCGATATCAAATATCATGAGGGTCAATATGGTCATGAGCTAGGCTTAACCATAGTAGATGCAGGACATTTTAATACAGAGAAAATCGTACTTCCAACTATAAAAACATACCTTGAAGTAGAACTAGAGAATCAAGTTGAAATTCAAGTCTTAATGGAGTCAAGTTTACCTCAGTTTATATATTAAAATATGGAGGTCATATGATGAATCAATTAGAGTTAGTTTGGGAACTTGAAAAATATAATAGTATGATAGATGATTGTAAGCAAAGTCTAGTAGAATTAGAAAATTCTATTAAGCTGATAGATAAGACTAAAGAGTATGAAGAACTGGAAATAAGAGCCAAAAGATACAAAAATAAAATTGAAGGTAATAAAAGCCAGATCGAAAAACTTGAAAGATTATTGAAAGACTATAATTATACTAGAAAAAAGATTCATGATGACCTATACGGTGGAATCATCACTGATTTGAAACAATTAGAACACTTAAGCAAGGAAAGGGAAAGTCTTATTGAAAGAATTGATGAGGTTGAAATGAAGATACTCAACCTTATGGATGAGAATGATTCTCTTTCAGCTAGCTTTAAGGAAACAAAAACTGGAGTAGATACCTTGTATGTAGAGCTTGGCGAAATAAAAAAGAGTGTATCCATGGAGATTGAAGATCTTCAAGTTAAGATAGAAGATGCGAAATTTAAAAGAAATACTACTAGATCGAATATTGACAAGAGCTTATTGAATCGATACGAGAAAATACGCTCAAACAAGGGGAAAGGAATAGTGGAATTCAGCAATAAGATATGCGGTGGCTGTAATGTAAAAATACCTGTTTATCTATTACGTGATTTAAAGAAGAGGCAAGAAATTGTCTACTGTGAATCCTGTGGGAGACTACTATATTACAAGGAAGAAGAGGAAAGTGTGGTAACAGCATAGGTGTACATGCTAAAAAACTTGCATTAGTAAATATAATATGTTATAATAATTATTCGAGTAAGTTGTGTAGTCGCATGCTTAGGCATGAGGAAAGTCCGTGCTCCATAGAGCAAGATGCTGGATAACGTCCAGTGGGGGTGACCCCAAGGCTAGTGCAACAGAGAGATACCGCCTATTATAGGTAAGGGTGGAAAGGTGAGGTAAGAGCTCACCAGTGTCTAGGCGACTAGACAGCTATGTAAACCCCATCTGGAGCAAGACCAAAAGGGAACAAAAAAGATAGTTGCTCGCTGTCGTTCCAAATGGTAGGTCGCATGAATCTATTGGTAACAATAGGTCTAGATTGATGACTATATAAACAGAACACGGCTTATAGATTTACTCGACTACATATATAATTAACTACTTTTAAGACCTAAGGTAAAGCTTTAGGTTTTTTTGTTTGTCTATTTATCAATAATGCAATATAATCAAGATATAGTAAATTAAGGTATTAAAAATAGAGAGGAGTCGATATTTTTGAAATTGTTGAAAGGTAATGAGGTAGCAAAGGTTATCAAGAATCATATATCTAAGGATATAAAGGTCTTAAATGATCTTGGTAAGTTTCCTAAATTAGCTATAGTTCGTTTAGGTAATGACCCGAGCGATATATCATATGAAAAAGCTATTATAAAAAATTGTGATAATCTTGGGATTGACACTAGTGTCACTGAATTAGACATTAGGATAGAGACAGATGATTTGATTAAGAGGATAGAAGGGTTAAATGAAGATAAGAGTATATCTGGAATCTTGGTATTTAGACCCTTGCCTAAACACATTGATGAAGAAAAGATTAGAATGGCCCTAGATCCTTCTAAGGATGTGGACTGTATGCATCCTCTAAATCTGGAAAAGATATTCGAAGGGGATGATAGTGGCTTTGCACCATGTACTCCAAAGGGTGCTATGGAAATCCTTCTGCATAATGATATCCCATTAGAAGGCAAAAACGTTGTTGTGATTAATAGATCCATGGTTGTTGGTAAACCTCTGGCTATGATGTTACTTAAGAAGAATGCTACGGTAACAATTTGTCACTCCAGGACAAAGAATCTCCCTGAAATTACCAAAAATGCAGACATAGTAATGACTGCATTGGGGAAGGCTAAACTTCTAGATGATAAATATTTCAATGAAGACTCCATAGTAATAGATATAGGTGTAAGTTTGGACGATAATGGAAGGATTTCTGGAGATGTAGATATAGATAAAGTAGATGATAAGATATCTATGCTTACTCCAGTACCAGGTGGAGTTGGATCTGTAACCACAAGTATACTACTAAAGCAAGTAGTAGATGCATGTAAAATTAACTAATTAAAATTAAAAAAATTATCTAAATTAATGGGTCTTATGACCCATTTCTACATTTTTGTAGAAAAATAGTCATAATTCTTTGAAGGACTATTGTAAACACATATAGAATATAATTGATAGCATTAAAGAATTTAGGGGGGGATTTCCTTGTATTTACAAACGGAAACAAAGGATAATAATTTAATTGTAAAATTAAAGGGAGAATTAGACCATCATAGCTCAGAAAGTGTGCGACTTAAAATCGATAATAATTATAATGGGAATAATCTTCTTAATATGATTATGGATTTAAATGAGCTTACTTTTATGGATTCTTCTGGCATAGGGCTTGTTATGGGAAGATATCGAAATGTAGTAGAGAATAAAGGTGTTTTATTGATAGCATGTGACAATGATGCTATAAAGAAAATACTTGATATGTCTGGATTACTTAAGATAATTAAACTATATCCAAGTTTAGATATAGCTCTAGATAAGATTAAAGAGGTGAAGAATTATGGAAAATAATTATATGAAAGTAGAATTTTTAAGTAGATCAAATAATGAGTCTTTTGCAAGGGTTGTAGTTGCTGCTTTTGCCTCTCAACTTGATCCTACCTTGGAAGAACTATCAGATATCAAAACAGCTGTATCAGAAGCAGTGACAAATGCCATTATACATGGATATGAATATGGGGAAGGAACAATAGTAATAGAATCTACAATATCTGGGAATACTATAGAAATAATAGTTAAAGATAGAGGCAAAGGTATAGACAATTTAGAAGAAGCTATGGAACCTTTCTTTACATCAAAGCCTAATCTGGAGAGATCTGGTATGGGGTTTACAGTTATGGAAACTTTTATGGACTCACTGATTGTTGAAAGTACAAATGGTGAAGGAACTGTAGTAACTATGACTAAGCGCATAAAAGCCATCTCAGATGAGGAGAGATGATTATGAGTGTTGGTGGCGTTTCAAAAGGGATATTGTCTCATGAAGAGACAATGAAATTAATCCACTTATCTCAAAATGGTGACCAAGATGCTAAAAATAAATTGGTTGAGCATAATATTGGATTAATTAGATCTGTATTGAGGGGATTTATGAATAGGGGATATGAAGTAGATGATCTATTTCAAATTGGTAGTATAGGTTTGCTAAAAGCCATAGATAAATTCGATACTTCTTTCAATGTAAAATTTTCCACCTATGCAGTGCCCATGATAATTGGGGAGATCAAAAGATTTCTAAGGGATGAC
>CAZXWU010000148.1:0-4993 GCA_964644495.1 uncultured Tissierella sp. | reverse complement strand
AATGGATAAATGCAGAGATTCCAGGCAAGTATGTGGTAACTTTCGTAGTTGAAGCAGATGTTAGAGATAATCCAGATGTAATAGTTGTAGGTGGCGAGCAGACCAGAGTTGGTGTTCAGTATAGACTAAAGAATAAAAATATAGCATTTTTTGGCACAGTACTGGGAATGGAAGTACTTGACTAAGCTAGGAGTGATTTTATGTATAATAGCTTCATTGTGAGGATCTTTGTTGGAGCTGGTAATGCATTTACTTTAGCTTATAAAGGAAGTATCTTAAAAATACTAGTAGATGCTTTTAAAAGATGTATTTCATATCTAACAAATGGTTCTGTTTTTATAAGTATATTAACTAAGAATTTTGTATTTATTGAAAAGAGTATTTTTTATAGATTATTTTCTAGTATATTAGCTTTTGTAAGTAATATTTTTAAATCAATCAATAAGTATTTTAAGAGAATAGGGCAGGGAAGTATAGTCTATAGTAATACAAGCAAATTATTTAATAGCAAGATAGCATTAATAAGATCTATAACAGTCTTTGTCTCATTCTTCGCTATAGGAATAGTAGTGAATAATCTGCTTAGGGGGGCATTTTCAGGTAGATCTTATATAATTTCCTTTGGATTAATAATCCTAAGTGTGATTGTTATAGGTCTAGGTGAGGATTTAGAAAAATTATTAAGCAATTCATTTGTATATAGATTTATTACAGATCTATTTATCATTGATGAAGGAGGAGATCAGTGGTGGTAGAACAAATAAGACGTAAAGAATTAATCATTCCAATTATATTAGGTGTTTTGTTCTCAGTACTATATAATATCCTACCTTTACAATATTTAGGTCTAGCATTTATAGGGGTTATCGGTCTTGTATTGATTTTGTATGATATAAAGATAGGGCTTATGGCAAGTGTGTTTGTATTACCATTCTTGCCGGATATGTTAAATTTACTATTTATGGTGTTTTTATTGGCAGTCTTTGTATTCAATAATGTAGTTAAAGAGGTAAATTCCTTGACCCATACAAAGATAGATATGCCGATAATACTTTATATTATAATAATTGTCATATCTACTATAACATCAATAAATCCTCTTGGTAGTTTTAGAGATTTAGCTTTACATATTGGTGGACTAAGCTTTCTATTTGTAATGATCAATAGTGTTAAGACTAAAAAGGATTTCAATATTATAGTGACTGTATTGGTTTTCTCTGCAAGTCTGGTTGCCTTATATGGTTTATACCAATATGTAGTAGGAGTAGAGATCGAAGCAGCCTGGGTTGACTTAGAAAACAATCCAGGTATGAGAACTAGGGTGTATTCAGTCTTTAACAATCCAAATATATTGGCAGAGTACTTGGTAATGATTATACCCATGTCAGTAGCTTTATTTTGGTATTCTAAAAAATTGAGTAAGAAGATTATATTTTTAGGCCTTACTTTAATTATGATATTGACTTTGGTATTGACACAATCACGTGGTGGATGGATTGGCTTTGCATTTTCTGCCCTGGTATTTATACTATTGATAGAAAAAAGACTACTCTTAACCCTAGTGCCTATAAGCATAGGTGGAGTATTTTTATTACCTGATTCTATTATCAATAGGATCTTGAGTATAGGGAATTTAAGAGACTCATCCAATGCCTATAGGATAAGCATGTGGGAGATTACTTCAGATATAATCAGAGATAATTGGCTAGCTGGAGTAGGTTTTGGACATCTACCTTTTAAACAAACATTTGAAACATATATAAGGACCATGCCTACATTCCATGCCCATAATACCTATTTACAAACAGCTGCGGAAATGGGTATACCTGGCCTAGTGGCTTTCTTATTGTTTTTATTCACCTTATTTAAATATGGTATCAATAAATTAGTCAAGCAAGATGACAAGTATATTAGAGTAATGGCAGCAGGTGTATTATCAGGATTAGGTGGAGTATTGTTTCATGGTCTAGTTGAAAATATCCTCTACCTGCCTAGAATAATCTTTACATTTTGGATAATGGTCTCATTAGTTTTAACCCTATATAGAATAAGAGAAGTGAACGATGAGGCTTAATAAAAAGGAGAATTGCTATGAGTTCAGCTAAATCTATACTTGTATCCGGATATTATGGTTTTGATAATAGTGGTGATGATGCAATTTTAAAGGCCATCATCAAGGATATAAGAAGTTTAGATAGTAAAGTAAATATAGTTGTCCTATCAAACAATCCAGAAAAAACTAATGATATGTATAATGTAGAGGCTGTTAATAGGTTTAAAGCTATTGATGTGATTAATACAATCAAATCTACATCCCTACTTATAAGTGGTGGTGGAAGCCTACTACAAGATGTGACTAGTACTAGGTCACTCCTGTATTATCTGACAGTGATGACTACTGCAAAGCTCTTTAGAAAACCGGTTATGGTCTATGCAAATGGTATAGGTCCAATTAATCGAAGCTTGAATAGGAGACTTTCTAAGTTTATTTTAGATAAGGTTGACCTAATCACATTGCGTGATGAGGATTCCAAAGATTATCTCTCCCAAATGGGAGTCAAAAATAAAAACATTATTGTGACAGCAGATCCTGTATTCACTTTGGAAGCTTCTAATAGGCAACATATCAATAATATTTTTGCTAAAGAAGGAATCCCTAGTGAAAGAAGCCTAATAGGTATTTCCATTAGAAAATGGAAATCTGCCAAAAATCTAGTGGAAGTGATCTCACAGACCATAGATTACATAACAGAAAAATATGGAGTAGATGTAGTTTTGATACCTATGCATTATCCTGATGACTTGACTATTAGTCTGGAAGTTTTGGATAAGGTAAAGAAGGGCAACTGTCATGTGCTTAGGGATAAATATAGCGTAGAAGAGATTATGGGAGTCATCCATAGCTTGGATTTGATAGTAGCCATGAGGCTCCATTCCTTAATATATGCAGCTGGCCAAGAGGTACCTATGGTGGGTTTAGTTTATGACCCAAAGGTGGAAGGCCTTTTGAAGTCATTAGATATGGAATATATGACTTATGTTGATAATTTAGATTTCAAAGAATTAATAAGCAATATCGATATAGTTTGGAATAATAAGGTAGAATTAAGAAACAATCTTAAGCTTCAGGATTTAGACTTAAAGAAAAAGGCAATATCGAATGTAACCATGGCCCTAGAATTATTAGAAGCAGGTGAGTAAATGGAAAAGATAAGCATATTTGGAGTAAATATATATAATACAACTCTTAAGGAAACGGTGGAGTTATTGAAAGAATATCTTAAAGGAGATTCCCTAAAGAAGATATATACCCCTAATACAGAGATTGTGATGGGTGCTAAAGATGATGAAGGGCTCAGAGAGCTGATAAACAGAGGAGATTTGGTCATACCTGATGGTATAGGTTTAATCTATGGGTCCAGGATCCAGGGGAAACCATTGAAGGAAAGGGTCACAGGATTTGATACTTCTATGAAATTATTGGAAATTGCAGATGAGAATGGATATAGTCTTTACCTATTAGGTTGTAAAGATGGGGTAGCAAAAAAAGCAGCAGAAAATATCAGGCTTCAATATCCAAACATAAGAATAGCAGGATACCACCATGGATATTTCAAAGGGTGTCATACAGGGAATTTTGACACAGAAGACGAGTTAGGGATAATAAATGATATTAATGAAAGCAAAACTGATATTATTTTTGTTGGCCTTGGCTTTCCTAAGCAAGAGATATGGATAGACACCAATGCCCACAGACTAAAGGCTAAAGTAATAATAGGCAATGGTGGAGTCATGGATATACTATCAGGCAATGTTAAGGCTACACCTGAAATATACCAAAAACTTGGCCTAGAATGGTTATATAGATTGGCAAAAAATCCTTCAAGGATCAAAAGACAATTAGTACTACCAAAGTTTATGTTAACAGTAATATTTAATAAAGATGTGATTAAATGAACAAAGGGAACGTGAAACTTTGTTCATTTGGGACAAAAGTGCCGATCCTATGTGGCAGGAAATGACCCTTAATCCAATATAGCCTCTGATAAATCAAATCAGAGGCTATAACTTTGTCAAAATTCTCATATTCTGTCCCCCTTTAGAATATTAATATATTGATACGGATATTGCAAATGGGGGGATATATGTGAAAAAATATTTAATTTTCGGCCTAGTATTAATTATTATTATGGGAAGCTTATTATTACCTAAGATATTAGGGGGGAAGGAGGATTTAATCAAATTTAAAGCATTAGATATTGAAGATGTACCGGAAAAGATTGTAGAGATGTTGCCACAATATGTGATGGAAGAAAGAGCTTTGACTGCTAAATATAGGGATGATATCTATGTAATAGTCACCAGGGGTGAAAAGAAATCTGTAGGATATTTCGTGGATATTGAAAAGATTGTCAGAGAAGAATATTCAAAGGATCATTTTGATATAGTTGTATATGCAAAATACATAGACCCAAATCCTAATGAGCTATTACCTCAAGAATATGATTATCCTGCAATTATAGTTAAAACCAACCTAAAGTCCATGCCGGATCAAATACATATGGATATAGAGTATCTAGATTAAATAGGCTCAGGAATGGGGACACACCTCTGCAGGAAAGGGTTGAATAACGACGTATAAATCAACCAATGCGACAAAGAGAATCGGCCCCTTTGTCGCATTGAATATTCTATTCACTTGCAAAATTATCGAAGTATCCTTGGACCAGTACTACTGGTGTTCCCTTATCTCCACTCCCGCTGGTTAAATCACATAAACTACCTAGCAAATCTGTAATTTGTCTAGGTGTGGTACCTAGTGACTCAGCCTGGGATAGAAGGTCAACTTCTTTGCTATATATTTTTTGTTTTACTGCTAAAAGTATTTCTTCACCTTTCAGATCATCTAGTTCTGTATCAACTATATATTTAAGCTTGATTTCATTTGGAGTACCCATCAGTCCCTTTGTAAATCCAGGACATACAACTGGGT
>CAZXWU010000147.1:2911-5010 GCA_964644495.1 uncultured Tissierella sp. | reverse complement strand
CAAATTCTACTACACCAAATTCTCTAGGATCTGGGACATAGTAGCCGAAGATAGTTGCACCATCTTCATATGATCTAGCATTCATCAATTTATCTACAAAACCCTGACCATAGAATACATTGTCCCCTAATATTAAAGAAACACTATCGTCTCCTATAAATTCCTGTCCAACTATAAAGGCATCTGCTAATCCTCTTGGTTCTTCTTGGATCTTATATTCTATTTTCATGCCTAACTGGGAGCCATCACCAAGTAGATTTTTGTAAAAATCTATGTACTCTGGATTTGATATGATAAGAACTTCCTTTATCTTTGATAGCATAAGTACAGATAGTGGATAGTATACCATTGGCTTATCATATATTGGCAGAAGTTGCTTGCTTATACCTTTTGTTATTGGATATAACCTTGATCCACTGCCACCTGCTAGTATTATTCCTTTCATTTAGGTTTCCTCCTTTTTAGTATTAAATACATATTTACTTATCTAGTATCTTATTCTTTATTCCTAAGATTATATCTTTTACAAGATCATTGTAGATAGCTTTTAAATCTTTTAAATATATTATAATCATTAAAACAAGTACCATTAATCCTGCAACAATATTCAAAAGCAAATTAGCTTTAAAGGTTGCATATATGGCATATATAAAAATTATAGCTAACATGGAATATAATTTTTTTAATCCATAATCAACTTTATAGTATTTTAATGAGATTTGTGTCCTCATGGTAAAAAACACTATATAAGCAAAGGCTGTGGATATTGCTGCTCCTTTAGCACCTAGCTTTGGAACTAAGATCCAGTTTCCAATAATATTTACAATACAAGAAACACTGGATATTAATATATGCCAATTATTTTTCTTGAAAAAATTTATACCTATTACAGTAGTTTCAGATACAGTATACATAATAGGCATAAATACAAGAAATGGCATAATATTTGATGCTTCTTTGAATTTACTCCCCAAAAGTAATACTATAATATCTTTTGCCCCAATGCTTAAAATGGCTAAAAATAGCATTGCAATTGTAATTATCTTAGAAGTCCTTTCAAAGAATTTTGTATCATTTGGATGTTTTTCAAATCTTTCATAACATACTGGAGTCCAAAATGTAGTAAATGTTCCCTGTAGTACAATGAGTAATGCAACTATTCTAGATGCACCTGAATATAGTCCTATCTCAGTAAATGTACTCCATTGTTTTAATGCAATCTTATCAAAGGATGTAAATAGCCATGATATTAATGATGTTAGTACTAAAGGATATGCATATATAAATACATCTTTTGTACTGTGTTTTAATTCTGTTAACCTATAGTTGGATATACTCCAAAATTTTCTTTCAAAATAAACCGATAAAACTGTAATAAATACTAAGGATACTGCGGATGAAAATATTATTATTTCAAATCTATTCCCCATTAGATAGTAAAATATTATTAATATCACAAAATCTACAATTCTATTTGCTATCTGGATTATAGAAAATAAATGACTTTTCTGTTTCATTCGAATTACCAAGGTTGAATATCTATTAATTGCACTAAATATTATTCCTATAACTAATGTTATCGCTAATACAAAGTTACCCTCTTCAAATAAATAATTTGTAATGCTTCTATTAAAAATTAGGATTATCATGGTAATTATAAGAGCTAGTACTATAGGTACCTTAATACAATTATATAATAGTCCACCTCTTTTTTTCTCTTCCTCTTCATAAAAAAACCTTACAAATGATTGATCTGTCCCAAATATAATGAATATCATCACTACATTTATTGCCAAATTATACATAGAAGCTTTTCCAAAATGCTCTGGTGATAGTATTCTTGTTGTAACCATTGTCATCAGAACACCAAGAACAAGTCCTATCCAACTACCATATGAAAATGATAAAAACTTCTTTAATAAATTATTGTTCATATTTTTTATCCTTATCTATAAAATTCATTAATCTTCCCTACTATATACTCCACTTTCTCTTCCTCTAGCCCATAATACATAGGAAGCCTTAGAAGCCTTTCACTTTCTTTTGTTGTATATTTATCCTCTCCATGGAATCTAGAATATTTTAATCCTGCTTTTGAA
>CAZXWU010000147.1:0-2901 GCA_964644495.1 uncultured Tissierella sp. | reverse complement strand
CCGTCAATATTTCTTTTGATTTTAAATAATCTATTAAGTTGCTTCTTTCCTCCATATCCCTACATTTAATATAAAACATATGAGCATTGTGGACACAATTCTCATATGAGCATTGTGAACACAATTCTCTGGAATATATGCTAGTTCTATTTTGCCTGTACTGCTTAATTCTAATAAACTCTTATAATATAAATTCCATGTTTTTAATCTATTATCATTAATTTTTTTAGCTTCTTCTAATTGGGCATAAAGGTATGCTGCATTTAATTCGCTTGGTAAATATGAAGACCCAATATCTACCCAAGAGTATTTATCAACTTGTCCCCTTAAAAACTTAGTTCTATCTGTGCCTTTTTCCCTTATGATTTCAGCTCTTTCCATATCCTTAGAATCTCTAATTAATATAGCTCCACCTTCACCTGATGAATAGTTTTTAGTTTCATGAAAACTAAAAGCACCAAAATCTCCTATTATTCCAAGTGCTTGTCCCTTATATGTAGACATTACACCTTGGGCAGCATCCTCTATTACATATAAATTATGCTTGTTCGCTATATCCATAATTTTATCCATCTCACAAGATACCCCTGCATAGTGTACCGGTACTATAGCTTTGGTTTTTTCTGTAATGGCTTCTTCTATTAGATTTTCATCTATATTCATAGTATCAGGTCTGATATCCACAAATATAATAGTAGCACCCCTTAGTACAAAGGCATTTACAGTTGATACAAAGGTAAATGAAGGCGCAATTACTTCATCCCCTGGTTTTATATCTGCCAAAATAGCAGCCATTTCCAGTGCGTGTGTACACGAAGTTGTTAGCAAGGCCTTCTTTGTATTGAATCTTTCTTCAAACCAAAGATTGCATTTTTTTGTAAATGGTCCATCACCGCAAAGCTTTTGATTGTTTTCTATAGCTTCTTTAATATATTCTTGTTCTTTGCCTACAAAAGGTGGTATATTAAAATTAATCATGATTAACCTCCAATTCCATAATTTCCAAGATAGATGGGATTGTTTTCTCATCTTCTATTTCTAATATATAATATCCATTTCTTGAAGAGCTATCTTCTACATATCTTATATTTTCATTTATGAAATACTCTTTAATAGTTTCAGGATATTTTTCTTTCAATTTGTCAAAATTAATTTTATCTCCTTCATTGAATATAAATCCGACTAAAGCCATTTTGTCGCTTTTATGACTAATTTTATCTATTAATTTATTTATAGATATATTTATTATATTTTTCATATAATCATAGTTAGTTGTTATTTGTACCATATCAGATCCTATATAATCCCCACCCATCCTACTAGCTATTTCAATAATTTTTATTTCACCGTTTTTATTAACTTTAATTTCTGAATGTGAAGCTCCATTTTTTACTTCAAGTACATTTAAGGAATCATTTATTAATTCTATTATTTTGTTTTCAATATCTTTATCTATTCTTGCTGGTGCTAAATGACCTCTTTCAATAAAATGTGGTGATCCTGAAGTAAACTTTTCTGTCAATTGCAAGAAATTATGAACTCCATTTTGTGATATAAACTCTACGCTGTATTCTATACCTTCTACAAATTCTTCTATAAGAACTTTGTCAGAAAAAGATACTTTTTTGGAATTATTTATGGCTCCTTCAATCTCATTTACATCAGTTATTTTGGTGATTCCTCTACTACCTGACCTATCTATAGGTTTTATTATTAAAGGAAATTGAAACTCTGCTAAATCTATTTCACAAATACTACTAATTAACTGGAATTTTGGAGAAGGTAAATTATTTGCACTTAATATACTTCTCATTTCATATTTATTTGTCGTTATTAATGTACATTTATCACTGTTAGAAGGTAAGTTTAATCTATTAGCTACATAATTAACAGTCGGAACAGCTAAGTCTGAAGCAATAGAACAAACACCTATGGGGTTTATTATTCTTGTTAATTCTAATATTTCCTCTTTTTCTGTTATACTTATAGGGTAAAAGAAATCAGCATTTCTTTTACCTATTGCTCCATCTTCCCATGCTAATACATGAGTTTCATAGCCTAATTCCTTCGCCCTTATAATTAATTTATTTTGAAATTCATTTGCTCCTATAATTATTATTTTATTCATAAATAGACCTACTTTCTATCTATTGATTTTAATATTTTATTAAATAGTTCCATTATCAACATGAATAACACTTCCTGTTATTGAAGAAGAATCTTCAGAGATAAGAAATGCTACCGTATTTCCAACAATTTCTTTACTAGTTTCTTTTTTTAAAGATGTTCGTTTATAGATTCTATCTTTTTGATCGTAAGAAAGGGTTTTACTCATACCTGTTTCCATAAATCCTGGTGCAACGCAGTTAGATCTTATTCCTCTTTCTCCCCATTCCCTTGCTATTGTTTTTGAAAATGACTCTAATGCTCCTTTTGTAGCAGCATACATGCTTAACCCTTTATATCCTGTATGTGCACAAACTGATGTAATATGAACTATTGATCCTTGTACATTATTAAGCAACATATCTCTAATGGCATATTTAGTAAGAATTATAGGTGAATATACATTTATTCTAAACATCTTATCTAAATTCGATATATTTGCATTAGTTGCTATATCGTCATATGCATATGCTGAATTATTCACCAAACCATAAATTGCTCCTATTTCCTTAATAGTATACTTGTACAAATCTTTTATCCCATTTGAATCTTCAAGATCATAATTAATATGAACATATCTTTCCCCATATAAATTGTTAAACTCTTCAGTTGCAGAATTTTCCTTTCTACTCAACCCTATTACTCCATATTCTTCATTTTTGAGAATTGATTTGACTATTTCATTACCAAGTCCGCCTGTGTCTCCTGTCACAATTATCCAATTCTTCACTTTCG
>CAZXWU010000146.1:0-5013 GCA_964644495.1 uncultured Tissierella sp. | reverse complement strand
CAGGGTCTATATTGTGACCCTAAGGGGTATAGGCTATAAATTTGAGTACCAGGAATAGGTGAGCATATGCTAAATCAAATAGATAAAAAAAGTTTAAAATTTAAAATGTGGACCTATTTTGTTATATTTGCAGCAGCTATAATGCTGGTCTTGTGGTTATTGCAGATAGTATTTATAAACAGTTATTATGAAACCATGAAGACAAGAGAAATAAGGAGAATAGGTGATTCTTTAGTCACAGAATATGGGACTGAGGGATTTGAGGACTTACTATATTCTACATCCCTTAATGAAGGTATAGTAATCCAAATTTTAGACAAGGAGGGTAGATTGGTCTATCCTTTAAACCTTATAGATATAATAAGACAAGCAAGGCTAGATTATAGGTTATTTGCTGAGTTTTTGATCAACCTATCTCAGTCGGAAAGTGATTTTGTCATTTATACAAGGGAAGATACTAGATTAAATAATCCTACCCTTATCTATGGGGCTATTTTAGATAATGATGAAAGTTCTAACTACTTTTTATATATAAATTCAATTTTGCAACCAATTGATTCAACAGTAAATGTTTTAAAAAATCAGTTGATAATTGTTACAGGTATTTCCCTAATCTTAGCCCTAGGAGGGTCATATTTTATAGCGAAAAAATTCACAAAACCTATAGAAAATATAACTAAATCAGCACAATCCTTGGGCCAAGGCGATTATTCTATTGAATTTGAAAAGGGTTATTATACTGAAATAGACAATCTGGCTGATACATTAAACTACGCCACAAAGGAGCTATCAAAGACAGAAGAGCTAAGAAGAGACCTAATAGCCAATGTGTCTCATGATTTAAGGACTCCGCTTACCCTTATCAAATCTTATGGAGAGATGATACGAGATATATCAGGCAATGATGAAGAAAAGAGAAATTACCATGTGAAGACTATAATTGACGAAGCAGACAGATTGACTAGGCTAGTCAATGATTTGTTAGACCTTTCAAAAGTCCAATCAGGTATAGAATCTATAGAGTTTAATAACTTTGACATAAGAGAAACTACTGTAAGAGTACTTAAGAGATTTAACTATTTTAAAGATAATGAGGGATTTGAATTTAATCTGAATTCACCAGCCAATATTTACATCAAGGGCGATCAAAAAAAGATTGAGCAGGTCATATACAATCTAATCAGCAATGCAGTAAATTATTCCCAGGATATAAAGGAAGTAGTTATAAATATTTTTCAGGATGAAGCTAGGGTAAAGTTTGAAGTAATAGATAAGGGTGTAGGAATACCTGATGAGGATCTAGACGATATATGGGATAGATACTATAAGGTGGATAAAGGTCACAAAGAAGCTATAGCAGGGACAGGTGTTGGACTTTCCATTGTAAAATCCATACTTATAGCCCACAATGGCCTCTACGGGGTAGAAAGTGAAGTAGGTAAGGGAAGCAAATTTTATTTTATCTTGAAAAAATAAGCTTTGTTATTTATCAGAGCTTATTTTTTTAATCCTATTATCCTATGATGCATTATGATATAATCATAAACAAATAATCGATAAAAAACGACAAAAATCAACATAGAAGAATAAATGGGGGAATGAAATGATAAAGTTAATGGCCGACTCAACCTGCGATCTATCACAGGAGATATTGGACAAGTACAATATTGGTATAGCACCACTAAAGATCTTAATAGAAGGAAAGACCTATAGGGACAAGATTGATATAATATCTGATGATTTTTTTGAAATGCTGTCGGATTTGAAAAATCTTCCTACTACTTCAATGCCTAGTCCTGAGGACTATCTATCAATAATTGATAAGGCTATTGAAGAAGGATATCAAGAGTTCCTATGCATATGTATGTCTAGTGGTACAAGTGGATCCTATCAATCAGCAGTCTTGGCCAAGGATTACTTCCATGAGAATAATCCAGATTCAGATATAAAAATTCATGTGGTAGATTCATTATCAATGAGTCACGGTAGTGGATGGTTAATACTTAAAAGTGCCAGACTAATAGAAGAAGGTTTTAACTTTGAAGAATTAGTGGAGTTTAATGAAAATCATAAAATTAGGGTAAAGCATTTTCTTTGTGTAGATGATTTAAATAATCTGATAAAAAGTGGAAGGCTTACAAATGCCAGCGCCTTCATAGGTAAACTCCTTAGGGTTAAGCCAATTATGTCCATGAAGAAGGGTAAGGGGGCTATTGTCGCCAAAGAAAGAGGTACAAATAAGGCCTTAAAATTCTATGTTGATGAATTTGTAAGAAGAAACCAAAAAGATCTAACAGACTTTATAATAATTGGTTATTCTTCCGATATAAAAATTGCAGATACTTTAAAGAAAAGAATAGAAGAAACAGGCTTCAAGGGGGACATCTATATTATGCAAATGGGGGTCGCCGTTGGAACCCATGTGGGTTTAGGTGGAGTATCCATGTTCTTTATGGAAAAGGAAAAGTTAAAGGATGGTTTAGTTAAAAATGAGTTTAGACATCTACTTCATAGGGATAAGTAAACAATTCTTCTTCTATCCTCCTTGTCTTTTGTGATTTTCTAGGATAAAATAAGAGTATTAATTACTAAAGAGAAGGTGGTTGCGAAATGGATAAATATATACCAAATAGAGAAGAAGCATATAAATTACTAACTGACTATATTCAGGAGGAGTATCTTATCAATCATTCCCTAATGGTAGAATCGGTTATGAGACATTTTGCTGAGCTTTATGAAGAAGACGTTGAAAAATGGGGAATCATCGGCCTGATCCATGATTTGGACTTTGAAAAGTACCCAGACCAACATTGTAAGATGACTGAGATTATACTTAAAGAGAACAATTGGCCTGAAGATTATATCAGAGGTGTCCTAAGCCATGGTTGGGGCTTGGCTACAGATGTAGAGCCTATTCATCCAATGGAAAAGGTAATATATACTATAGATGAATTGACAGGTTTAATATATGCCACAGCAATTATGCGTCCTAGCAATAGCCTTTATGATTTAAAGGTAAAGTCTGTAAAGAAAAAATGGAAGCAGGCTTCCTTTGCAGCAGGCGTAAAGAGAGAAGTAATAGCTAAGGGTGCAGAATTAATGGGTATGGATTTAGCTAAGGTAATAGAAGAAACCATCGAAGGAATGAAGCCAGTATCTCAGCAAATTGGACTTAATGGAGAATTGAATAATTAATTCATGAAGGTGAATAGGATGAAACTTGACTTTGAAGGTATATTAAGAAGTTTAAATGCTAAAGCAAATACAATATATTATGACAATGATAGATTACGTAATCTAATCATTGATAGCAAGAAAAAATTAGAAGGCAATAAAGCCTTTTCTGATTTAATTGATGATGTAAAGATTTCCATAGAAATAATTAGACAATACATCAAGGGGCAATATAGGGGTATTTCAAAGACCAGTATGATTGCTATCATAGCTGGATTATTATATTTAGTAAATCCGATAGATTTAATCCCTGATTTTCTAATTGGTGGATTTATTGATGATGCTGCAGTTTTTGCCTATATAATCAAGATGATAAGTCATGAAATAGAAGCCTTTAAAGAATGGAAATCAGGTCATCTTGATGAAGACGTGATTGACTTAGACGATGATGATATAATAGATGTAGATGAATAAGAGGGGGAAGACTAGTGAAAAATTCATATAGATTTTATAACAATAAAGATTGTGAATACTTACCATGTCATAAGGTAAAAAACGTGGACGAGTTCAATTGTATGTTTTGCTTTTGTCCACTATATTTCCTAGAGGAATGTGGGGGAAATTATGAGTTTAAATATGGTATTAAGGATTGTTCAAATTGCTTAATTCCTCATGGTCCTAGTGGATATGATTATATAAATAAAAAGATAGTTGAAGTTAATGATAAGAGAGTAGATAAATTCTTTGAGGAAAAGAAGCAGACAAAATCTGAATAGGATAATGACATATGAAAGAGAGGAATAGGCCTTGCAACACACTGGAGAAATCTTAGCACTAATTACAGCCATTTTTTGGACAATCATGGCAGTACTCTTTGAATCTGCTGGAAAGAAAGTCGGGTCTTTGTCAGTTAATTTCATTAGACTGGTGACTGGCTTTACCATGTTAAGTGTATTCGTCTACTTCTACCGTGGACATTTACTTCCTACGGATGCCAGTCTACATAATTGGACCTGGTTAGGGATTTCGGGCTTTGTAGGTTTCTTCTTGGCTGATTTATTTTTATTTCAAGCCTATGTAGAAATAGGTACAAGAATATCCATGCTTATACTGGCCTTAGGACCTCCAATGACTGCTATACTAGGATATTTCTTTTTAGGGGAAAATCTATCAGGAATGGGTATCTTAGGTATGCTAATTACTATAAGTGGTATAGCTATAGTTATACTTAGTAAAGACAAAGGTGAGAACAAGTTTAAAGTAAAGCATTCTATTAAAGGTTTGACTTATGCCTTTTTAGGAGCAGTAGGAAATTCTGTAGGTATGATTCTGACAAAGATAGGGATGGGTGACTATAGTCCTTTTGCAGCTACACAAATTAGGATTATCACTGGATTTATTGGCTTTGTTATAATGTTTGCCTATCTAAACAAGTGGGATGATTTAAAAAAGGCACTACTAGACAAGAAGTCTTTGGCATACATAACCCTTGGATCGGTATTTGGACCGTTTTTAGGGGTATCTTTTCAGCTTATGTCATTACAACATACTAGTGCAGCCATATCATCTACCATAACTTCAATTATGCCAGTAACCATATTACCATTTTCGGTTCTGGTCTTTAAAGAAGTATTAAAGCCAAAGGAGATATTAGGTGCTTTAGTATCAGTGGTTGGCGTAGGAATATTATTTTTAATTTAGATTGTATTATTCATGTACCTGTGTTATTATAGAAACAACAATTAAATATTAGTTATAGGTTTTTTATAAATTAAATGGGAAATGGGTTAAATCCCCATACAGCCCCCGCTACTGTAATTGATGACGAAATCAGCATAA
>CAZXWU010000145.1:0-5037 GCA_964644495.1 uncultured Tissierella sp. | reverse complement strand
ATTAAAAAATAATATAATAGATTATGCAAAAGAATTAGTATCTAAGGAAAATATTGAGTTTGAAGATGTCCTCCAAGCTATAGAACTAGATAGGATACAAACGGAAGAAAATAGGCAAGCGGCTGAAAGATATAAATTTGAAATTGAAAAACTAAAGGATGACCTTTCTGCTGAAAAGGAAAAGACAAAGGACATGAGAGATAAGATTCTTCAAAAAGCAAAAGAAGAGGCTAGGGATATCCTGAAAAATACCAAAGAAGAGTCGGACTTAATCATTACAGAATTAAGAGATATATCAAATGAAGTAGGCAAGGAAAGAAATAAACGAATCCAGGAAGCAAAAGATATGTTATCATCTAAAATAGATGATGTAGATAGTTCGATTTCCAAAGATGTCTTAAATGTTAAGTCTGGTAAACCACCTAAAAACTTGAAAATAGGTGAAACGGTAGAAGTATTAAGCCTAAATCAAAATGGTGAAGTTTTAACCCTTCCGGATGAAGGGAGCAATTTAACTGTTCAAGTGGGGATAATGAAAGTCAACGTTCATATAAGTACTTTAAGAAGGAGCAGTGCCCCTGAAAATAATAAAACAGTTAAAAAATCAAAGGCTATAGTAGACACAAAATCTAAACATATAAAAAATGAAATAGATTTAAGGGGTAGAAATATTGAAGAGGCTATACTTGAATTGGATAAGTATTTAGATGATGCATATATAGCAGGATTAAAGGAAGTGTACATTATCCATGGTAAAGGTACAGGGGCTTTAAGGGCTGGACTTAAGGATTACTTTAGAAGGCATAAACTTGTCAAATCCCAAAGAATAGGAAATTATGGTGAAGGCGGCACAGGAGTCACTGTATTAGAGATTAAATAGTTTATAGGCAGTGACTGCAATTAGTAAAATAAAAGTAAGTAGGGCTGTATGTCTATAAAATTTATTTTTATCTTCCATATATACATCTATACACATAAGGGATTCCACCAATTAAAAACAGTATTAAAAAGACTACTTTTATGGAAGTGTATTTGAATCTATCGATCATCAAAAATAATACTAGCAATGAATAAATTAGTTGATATAAATTTAAACGAACATGCTTCATATTATCACTCCCAGTTTTTAATATTAAAATATCAAAAGCCTTTAATTTCGTCAATAGAAAGAATTAAGATGAGGCTTACATTTTAGGAGGTAACGATGTTAAATTTTAAGGATAAAGTTATTGAATTAATTACAAAAGAGGTTGATTCACTATCCAAAGATGAGATCTCATCTCTGATTGAAGTGCCACCATCTTATGATATGGGTGATTATGCATTTCCAGTTTTCAGACTTAGTAAAGTTTTTAGAAAGGCTCCTAATTTAATAGCTGAAGAACTATCTGCAAAGTTCGCTGATAGTGAATACTTTGAGAAAATTGAAAACAAAGGCCCTTATATAAATTTCTTTATAAACAAGGGAAAATTAGTTGAAACTGTAATTGAAGAAGTGGTGTCTGAAGGTGAGAACTTTGGATCTTCAAAAATAGGTGAAGGTAAAACTGTAATAGTTGAGTTTTCATCACCAAATATAGCTAAGCCTTTCCATATAGGTCATATTAGAACAACTGTTATAGGAAATGCTTTATATAAGATTTATAAATATCTAGGCTTTGACACTATAGCTATAAATCACCTAGGGGATTATGGGACACAGTTTGGTATGCTTATATCTGCCTATAAAAAATGGGGGGATAGAGAAGTTATTGAAGCTGACCCTATAAATGAATTGTTGAAGCTATATGTTAGATTTAACGCTGAAGCAGAGGAGGATGAAGATCTTCGTGATGAAGCTAGGTACTGGTTTAAAGAATTAGAAAATGGAAATGAAGAAGCCTACGCCCTTTGGGAATGGATAAGGGAAATCAGTCTGATAGAATTTGATAAGGTATATAAAATGCTCAATATTGAGTTTGACTCCTTTGCTGGAGAGAGCTTCTATTCAGACAAGATGCCTAGGGTAATAGATGAGTTAAATGAAAAGGGACTAATGATAGAATCAGACGGGGCATATTTAGTTGACTTAGAGGAATACGGCATGCCACCTGCCCTGATTAAAAAAAGCGATGGTTCTACCCTCTATACTACAAGAGATATAGCTGCAGGCCTTTATAGAAAAGACACTTATGATTTTTATAAAAACATCTACGTTGTAGGTTCCCAACAAAATCTTCATTTTAAACAATGGTTTAAAGTTGTGGAATTGATGGGTTATGAATGGGCAAAGGATTGTATCCATATACCATTTGGTATGGTCAGCCTAGAAGATGGGACCCTTTCTACAAGAAAGGGAAGAGTGGTTTTCTTAGAAGATGTTTTAAATAAGGCTGTAGAAAGCACTCTTTCTATCATGGAAGAAAGAAACCCTGACTTAGAAAACAAGGAAGAAGTAGCAAAACAAGTTGGAATAGGTGCGGTAGTATTCCAAGAATTGTTTAATCAAAGAATTAAAGACTATGTCTTCTCATGGGATAGGACTCTTAGTTTTGATGGGGAAACAGGTCCATACGTACAATATACACATGCAAGGGCAAATTCAATACTTGAAAGAGCTAACTTTAATATAGAAGACAAGGTAGATTATAGTATTTTATTATCTGAGGAAGAAATCAACATAATGAGATTGGTATATAATTTCCCACCTGTTATTATAGATGCAATGGAAAAAAACGAACCATTTTTTATAAGCAGACAAGTGGTGGAGATTGCTAAGGCTTTCAATAAGTTCTATAATAGTTCACAGATAATTGTAGAAGACGAAGAAGTTAAAAAAGCTAGGCTTATGCTGACTCATATAGTTAAGAATACAATAAAAGTTGGCTTGGGATTATTGGGTATAGAAGCACCAAATAAAATGTAGGTGATACAATGATAGATTTTGAAAGTTTGATGCCTAACATTATTCTTGATGACATTGGACATAATAATGGATATACAAGTATTTCTCAATTAACCATATTGACTATAAAATCATTATTACCAATGAAGGAATCAGTAGGCAATAAAATTGACTATAAAAGATTTTCAGAAGAAGTAAAACTATGGAATGATTATAAAATAGGAGAGAATAATTCTCTCCTTACTGTTTTTAAAGAATTAGATAAGGATAAATATCTTACCTATTATGATGAATTGTTTTATACTAGATTAATTCCAATAATTATTGCCAATAAAGATTGGGAAGTAATCCAAAAGGAAGTAATAAAGAATTTATTATATAGCTCAGGATCTATTGAGAACCTATTTGAGTGGTTATTGATTGGACTTATAATACACTTATCTATAAACAAAGTGGACAAGATAGATGATAAGGTCAAGGAATATATAATTCACTTTTCCCAAGCAGATTTTGTAGATAATTATAGTGATTACTTTCAATTAGACATAAGTAGAATACCAAATACTTATAAGATAAACTTTGAGAAGGAAAGAATTATTTTACTAGATATTTTAAATGGTAAAGATAATAAGAAATATTTAAGACTACAGGATATAATATTAGCGGCAAATGAGGGCGAACCTAATACAAGGATAGGAAAGATGATATATAAGACTGATAGACCAAGCCATATAGAAGAAAGCTTGGATTCCTTCTATATTAGTATGAATAAATATCTATTAAATTTAAGAAAAGGCAGAATTGATCTGGAAGATTTAAAAATAAAGGAATACAAACTACCAGATATCTTTGGTTTTGAAGAGGGAGAGGTATTTTTTCATTCCCTGCTAAACAATTGCAAGGTAATAAAAAAAGAAGCTAGAGCAGGAGTCATAACTTCTTTGATAAGTACAAAAACAGGGAACTATTTATTTAAAAGATCATAATTAATTATCTTGTGTTTCTTTTTGTAGATATTCTATAAAGTCCTCTTCAGGAATTTCTGATAGTGAGGATAGTTCTTTTACAAAGCTATCCTTAAGTTCTATAAAGTCATGGATTTTAGTATTTTGACCTGTATATTCTAAAGCCTGGATTATTAAAAGCAAGTCTTCTTTAGACATTTCCTGTATGGTTATTTTATCAAAGTTCTGCATCATGTGGCTCCTTTCCTTATTTCTACTATCTATTCTACATCTTTTGACAAAAACAATCAATACTTGACATATGAAAGAAAAATTAAAGACCAGACCGGTAAAAGGAAAGGAAGGTTAAATCATGAAGACTATATTGGTATCTTTGAATTCAAAGTTCATACATTCAAACTTGGCAATTAGGTATTTATCAGCTTATGTAAATGAGAAGGTTGATATATATGAGTTTACTATAAATCAAAACATCGACTATATTGCCTCGGAAATATACAAACTATCTCCTGATGTCATAGGATTTTCTACATATATATGGAATTTAAAGGAAACATTAAGGGTCTGTGAAATTCTAAAAACTGTAAAACCAGAACTAAAGATACTTCTTGGAGGACCAGAGGTATCATATGATGGTCATGTAATAATGAAGGACATACCATATATAGACTATATTATATATGGTGAGGGAGAGGAGAGTTTCAAGGAGTTTTTACAAGTCTTAGGAGAAAATGGTGATTTAAAGGATATCCAAGGTTTAATCTATAGAGATGGCAATAGTATAATTAAGAATCCAGAGAGACCCTTGATAAAAGATTTAAACACAATACCATTTCCATATAAGAATATGGATAGTAGTTTTGAAAACAAGATTATATACTATGAAGCTTCTAGGGGATGTCCATTCAACTGTCAATATTGCTTGTCCTCAACTCTTAAAGGGGTTAGGAGCTTTGATATTGAAAGGGTAAAAAAGGATTTGAGTTACTTAATAGATGAAAAAGTAAGTCAAGTTAAGTTTGTAGATAGAACTTTTAATGCCAATAAAAAGTATGCCATGGAAATACTCAAATTCATTAAAGATAAAGATCCAAAAAATATCAACTTCCATTTTGAGATAAGTGGCCATTTAATAGATGAAGAGTTTTTGGACCTTATAAAAGATGCCAAAAAAGGCTTATTCCAATT
>CAZXWU010000144.1:3876-5092 GCA_964644495.1 uncultured Tissierella sp. | reverse complement strand
CTTGTATTTTTTTGACATCCTATCACTCCTTGTATAATATAGTATTATGATATATTTATAAGATATTGTATTCTTTATAGGATTAAAGGTTACTATTATTTCGAAATGGAGGCTTGTTTATGAACATACCTAATTTGTTAACAATACTAAGAATTATATTGGTGCCTGTCTATTTGATGATATTCTTTTCTAATATGGAAAATAGAATTTTAATAGCTGGGTTGATATTTATATTGGCTGGAATAACAGATGTATTAGATGGGCATATAGCAAGAAAGCATAACTTACAGACAAAATTAGGTACTGTTTTAGACCCATTTGCTGATAAATTAATGATGTTTGCAATATTGATAAGTTTTGCTATAGCTGGTTTTATACCACTATGGATACTTCTTGCTTTAGGAATAAAGGAGATAATGATGATACTTGGAGGAAGCATACTATACTTTTCAAAGGCTAATCTAGTAGTTCCTTCAAATACATATGGAAAATTTGCCACTGTCTTATTTTATGCAGCAACCCTGTCTATAGTCTTTAAGTTTCCAGTGAGAATATCACAAATATTATTTATAGTAACTGTAGTCTTTAATATATTGGCTTTGGTCAATTATGTGAATATATATTTTGGAATAGTTAAAAATAGAAAAATCTCAGTTGACAAAGAATAGTTATATTTATATAATTAATACAATATAATTTGCGAAGAAAAAGAGGAGTAGGTAAACATCTTTCTAAGAGAGAAGATCCTAGGCTGGAAGATCTTTAAAGTAATGTTTATTGAAGGTAGCTTTTGAGCATCTAGACTGAAACATAGTAGGTTTAGACGGTAATTACGTTATAATTTTGAGAGCCATGAATATTTCATGGAATTAAGGTGGCACCACGAATCTAACCCTTCGTCCTTTTGTTTAAGGACTAAGGGTTTTCTATTTTTTAAGAGATAATGAGGAGGAGTAGAAGATGTTAGAGAATTTACCAAAAACCTATAATCCAAAGGATTTTGAGGAAAGACTATATGATTATTGGTTTAAAAATGATTATTTTGTTGCTAATCCTAACGAGGATAAAAAGCCATACACAATTATGATGCCCCCACCAAATGTTACAGGTAATCTTCACATGGGCCATGCTTTGAATAACACAATACAGGATATTCTTATAAGATGGAAGAGAATGTCAGGATATGAAGCCTTGTGGCAACCAGGCACTGACCATG
>CAZXWU010000144.1:0-3866 GCA_964644495.1 uncultured Tissierella sp. | reverse complement strand
ACTAAGGAAGGCAAGACTAAGGAAGGTCTAGGAAGGGAAGGATTCCTGGAGGAAGCATGGGAATGGACAGACCTATATGGAGGCACTATAAAAAACCAACTTAAAAAACTTGGTGTATCATGTGATTGGAGTAAGGATAGGTTTACTCTAGATGAGAATATGAACAAAGCTGTTGAAGAAGTGTTTGTAAGATTATATGACAAGGGTCTTATCTATAGGGGTGATAGGATTATTAACTGGTGTCCTGATTGTGCTACAGCGATATCAGATGCAGAAGTAGAACACGAAGATAGTCATGGACATATTTGGTATGTAAATTATCCTATTAAGGATAGTGATGAACATATAACCATAGCCACTACAAGACCGGAGACAATACTAGGTGACTTGGCTGTTGCTGTAAATCCAGAGGATGAAAGATATAAGGATTTAGTAGGCAAGACACTTGTTTTACCACTGATAAATAGAGAGATACCAATAATTGCGGATGATTACGTAGATATGGAATTTGGTTCAGGTGCTGTTAAGATTACCCCATCCCATGATGCCAATGACTTTGAAGTAGGGGAAAGACATGACCTTGGCCAATGTATAGTAATTGATGAAAAGGGTTATATCAATTCAAATGGTGATCCATATGAGGGGCTAGAAAGATTTGAAGCTAGAAAGAAGATAGTAGAGGACTTACAAAATAAGGGATTCTTAAATCAAATTAAGGATCATGAAAATTCTGTAGGTCACTGTGAAAGATGTAGCACAATAATCGAACCTCTTATATCTAAACAATGGTTTGTTAAGATGGAACCATTGGCAAAACCTGCATTAGAGGCTTATTATAAGGGCGAACTAAACTTCATACCTGAGAGATTTGGTAAAGTTTATGTTAATTGGCTTGAAAACATTAGGGACTGGTGCATATCCAGACAATTGTGGTGGGGTCATAGACTACCAGTTTATTATTGTGATGATTGTGGTGAGGTAATAGTATCTCGAACTGGCCCAGATAAATGCTCTAAATGTGAAGGCCATAGTTTTACCCAAGATACAGATACTCTTGATACTTGGTTTTCATCAGCCTTGTGGCCATTTTCTACCTTGGGCTGGCCTGATGAAACAGAAGAATTAAAATACTTTTTCCCTACTGATGTATTGATAACTGGCTATGACATTATATTCTTTTGGGTTGTAAGAATGGTATTTTCAAGCATTGAGCAAATGGGTGAGCTACCATTTAAGGATGTCTTCCTAACTGGTTTGGTAAGAGATGACCAAGGAAGAAAGATGAGTAAATCATTAGGTAACGGTATAGATCCTTTGGAGATTATTGATCTTTATGGTGCAGATGCTTTAAGGTTTACTTTGGTGACGGGAAATACACCAGGTAATGATATGAGATTTAATAATGATAGGGTAGAAGCAAATAGAAACTTTGCAAATAAACTATGGAATGCTACTAGATTTGTCCTTATGAATTTAGACGAAGAGGCAGTGGCGACTACATTTGAATTAAATCAATTAGAGGAAGAGGATAGATGGATTATCTCTAGATTAAATGATGTAATACAAGGTGTTACTGAAAATCTAGATAAGTATGAGATTGGATTAGCTGCTCAAAGAATCTATGATTTTGTATGGGATGACTATTGTGACTGGTATATTGAAATGGTGAAGTCAAGATTATATGGAGATGATTGTGACAGTAAAAAATTAGCACAAAGAGTCCTCTTATATGTATTAAAGGACATAAATAAATTACTTCATCCATTTATGCCATTTATTACTGAAGAGATTTGGCAACACTTACCAAACAATGACAGTGCATTGATTTTAAGCCAATGGCCTATATTTAATGATGATCATAGATTTAAAGAATCAGAAAAGAATATAGAATTTGTAAAGTCCTCTATAAAATCAATAAGGAATGCAAGGGCTGAGATGAACATTGCGCCTTCAAAAAAATCTACTATAAATTTCGTGGTACAAAGTGAAGATATGGAAAAACTTATTGAAAACTCAAAGACATACTATATAGATCTTGCAAGTGCTGAGGACGTACAGATTTATCATAGTAAGGAAGGCTTCGATGAGGACAATATTTCGGTCGTATTGGATAAGGCTGAAGCATTCTTACCTTTAAAGGACCTAATCGATTATGACAAAGAGATTGAGAGAATGGAAAAAGAGAAAGAAAAATTAGAATTAGAATTAAAAAGAGTAAAAGGCAAACTATCAAATCAAGGGTTCATATCTAAGGCACCTGAAGCTGTTGTAAATGGAGAAAAAGAGAAAATGGCAAAATATGAAGACATGATGGATAAGGTATTAGAGAGCCTTGAAAACCTAAAAAAAAATAAATAGGGTGGCATGATTATGAAATACACTGATGCTTTAGCTTATATCAATGATAAGGATAAATTTGGATCAAAACTGGGACTTACATCAATTGGTAGACTGATGGAGCTATTAGCTAATCCACAAGATAATCTGAAGATTATCCATGTGGCTGGCACAAATGGTAAAGGCTCTACATCCTCTTATCTAGCAAACTGTATAAGAAGTGCTGGATATAATGTTGGATTATTTACTTCACCATATCTGGAAAGGTTCAATGAAAGGATACAAATCAACGGCTTAGATATACCAGATGACAAATTAGGCCAAATTACTTCTCGAGTTAAAGATGCTTGTGATCAAATGGTAGGGATGGGGCAGGGACATCCAACTACCTTTGAAGTAATAACTGCTATAGGCTTTGTCTACTTTTATGAAGAGAAGGTAGATTATCTTGTATTGGAGGTAGGATTAGGGGGAAGATTTGACTCCACTAATGTAATTAAGAATTCTTTAGCTTCTGTAATTACTTCTATAGATTATGACCATATAAAAGAACTGGGGAATACTCTAGAAGAGATTGCTTATCAAAAAGCTGGAATAATTAAAGAAAATGGTCTTGTAATTTCCTATGACCAAGATCAGGAAGTTGCAGATGTTATATTGGAAGTAGTAAAGGATAATAATGCTGAAATCTTTATAAGTAAAAGTGAAAACCTTGAAATAGTCAAAGAGTCTGATAGAGGCAATATCTTTAACTATAGGTATGGAGAGGACTATCTAGATAGTGTTCAGACTTCTATGATTGGTCAGTATCAGATTTATAATGCTTCATTGGCTATTACTACACTCCTGCTATTAAGAGACAAAGGACTTATAGATATAGATAAAGACCATATCTATAAGGGGATACTAGATACTAAATGGAGGGGGCGTCTTGAAGTATTGAGAAGAGATCCGATATTCTTGATAGATGGAGCCCATAATGTTCAAGGAATAGACCATTTGTCTAAAGCTTTAAAACTCTTTTCTTATGATAGGCTAATACTAGGTATTGGTATTCTTAAGGATAAGGACGTAGACCATATGATTGAAAAGCTAATACCATTGGCTGACATAGTAGTAACTACTGAGGTCAATATGCCTAGGAGATTAGAAGCAGAAGAGTTAGCTAGGAAGATAAAAAACTACAATGAAAATGTATATATAGAAAAAGATATCAAAGATGCAATCCATAAGGCTCTTAGCATTGCAAATAAGGATGATTTGATTTTATTTGGTGGGTCTTTGTATCTAATTGGAGAAGTAAGAACACTTGTTAACCTTCTATAGTGAAAACTATAGGAGGTTTTTTTAAGGGCATAGCTATTAATTTTTATCACCAGCAACTATCCTTTTGCATAAATTGATATATATGTGAGGGGGTAGAAAATTGTTATTAAATAAGATTATTGTAACTAATTATGGAGATAATTCTCTGAGTATCATCGACAAAGATAATCTAACAAAAATAAACTCAATAGATTTAAAGAAGA
>CAZXWU010000143.1:3619-5097 GCA_964644495.1 uncultured Tissierella sp. | reverse complement strand
AGGTGTGAAAAGAGGAGACGGCCAATTTGTATTAGCTGGTAATATATTAGTTAGACAAAGGGGTACAAAAGTTCACCCAGGAACTAATGTGGGAAAAGGTAGTGATGACACTCTTTTCGCAACAGTAGATGGAGTAGTAAAATTCGAAAGATTAGGTAAAAATAGAAAGAAAGTTTCTGTATATCCTTCTGAAGAATTAGCGTAAACTTTAAAGCTTGCCTTTTGGCAAGCTTTTGTTGTTCCTGTGGGAAAAGAAAAAAATGATTCGATGAATTTGAGTGTGTGATTATTGATATACTAAATAATGGGTAAATATAAGACAATATAAGTTAAGGATGATGAGTTTATGTTTGTAGATAATGCCAAGATCACCCTAAAAGGTGGTAAGGGTGGCAACGGAATAGTAGCATGGCGTAGAGAAAAATTCGAGCCTTCAGGAGGTCCTTATGGAGGCGATGGTGGAAATGGCGGTTCAATAATTCTAAAGGCAGATGAGGGTATTAGGACCTTGATGGACTTTAGATATAAAAGAAACTATAAGGGCGAAAACGGAGAAGATGGCAGGACAAAGAAGCAATTTGGGAAAGCTGGAGAAGACATTATTGTCAGGGTGCCAGTAGGGACCCTAGTCAAAGATGCAAATTCGGGCAAGGTAATAGTTGACTTAAAGGCCAAAGATCAAAGCTTTATCATAGCAAAAGGCGGAAGAGGCGGCAGGGGCAATGCCAAATTTGCTACCCCTACTAGACAAGCTCCAGGTTTTGCCGAACAAGGTACCAAGGGACAAGAACGAGAGATCATACTTGAGCTAAAACTATTGGCTGACGTTGGTCTAGTTGGTTTTCCCAATGTAGGTAAATCAACTATTCTTTCTATGCTTTCAGCAGCAAGACCTAAAATTGCAAACTATCACTTTACAACCCTACAACCAAATCTAGGAGTAGTAAGAGTTGAAGATCAAAAGTCATTTGTATTAGCTGATATACCCGGCCTTATAGAAGGAGCATCAGAGGGTATAGGCTTGGGGCATGACTTCCTTAGACATATTGAGAGGACTAGAGTTCTAGTTCATGTGTTGGATACATCAGGAATAGAAGGTAGAGATCCAGTAGAAGATTTCTACAAGATCAATGGAGAACTAGTCCAGTACAATGAGAGACTCAAGGATAAACCACAGATAATAGTAGCTAATAAGATGGACCTACCAGGGGCTGAAGAAGGATTGAAGAAAATCAAGTTAGAGTTTGAGCCTCAAGGATTTAAGGTGTTTGGAGCATCAGCAGCTACTTCCCAAGGTATCAATGAACTGAAATTTGCTATTTGGGATCTCTTGTCAAATTATGAAGGTGAATACGTCATTGATTATATGGGTGTTCCCCAACAAGAGCCTGGTTCAAACTCTGCAAATAATTTTATGTATACAGCCAACTTATTCTTTACTGACAAGTTTCATAGAGTTGTAGCACAAGGAAGAAATG
>CAZXWU010000143.1:0-3609 GCA_964644495.1 uncultured Tissierella sp. | reverse complement strand
CGAAACCTTTGATGAAGAATATATAGAAGAAGCAGAATATATAGAAGAAGAAGAAACAGTAATTGTAAGAAAAGAAAATGATATGTATCTAGTAGAAGGATCCTTCGTAGATAATCTAATCCAATCAACTTATTTTGAAGATGTAGATTCAGTACGATTCTTCCAAGAAAGAATTAGGAAAAAAGGAATAGTAGAAGAATTAGAAAATTTAGGTATAGAAGAGGGGGATTCAGTATTCATAGCAGGATATGAATTTGAATTTTTCCATTAAGAAGGGGCGTGGGGGGACTGTGGTTCCCCATAATTGAGGGATCAAAAGAGATTACGCTAATAAACAGATTAGTTATAGGGGGACTGTGGTTCCTCATAATTGGAGGTGTAAAATAATTGTTAACAGGTAAACAAAGAAGCTATTTAAAAGGCTTAGCACATAATATAGATCCTCTTTTTCAAATAGGTAAAAATGGCTTGTCAGATAATTTTATCAAACAAGTTGAAGATGCCCTAGAAACGAGAGAATTAATTAAAATAAAGATATTACAAAACTCTATCCTAGACCCAACAGATACAGCAAATGAAATTTCAGATGCAGTGGGCGCAGAGTTTGTACAAAGTATAGGAAGCAAATTTGTATTATACAAAGAATCACAAGAAAACAAAAAGATTCAATTACCGTAGTTACGGGGGACCAAGGTGTGCCCCTACAACTATTATGCTAAAACGGAAAAGAAAATGCTAAAACGGGACCCGGTCCCGATTTAGCAAGGGGTTTTGATTGGGGCTTATTTACTCGACCATATGCAATTAGAGAACCGTCCCCGAATTGCACGCGAATTGCACTGGAGGAATTTATATGAAAATTGGAATAATGGGTGGGACATTTAATCCTATTCATCATGGTCATTTAATTCTAAGTGAATATATCAGGATAAAGGAAAATCTAGACAAGGTAATCTTTATACCTACTGGTAATCCACCACATAAGGATATCTATGGGCTACTAGACGGTGAGACCAGGCTAGAGATGGTTGATCTAGCCATAAAAGACAATCCCTTCTTTAAATCTTCGGATATAGAAGTAAAGAGAGAAACCACCTCCTATACTGTTGATACTTTAAGAAAATTAAAAGATAAGTATCCAGAATATGATTTATATATGATAATAGGAGCAGACAACCTCCTATCTCTCCGTACTTGGAAGAACCCTGATAGATTACTTTCCTATGCAAATTTTATAGTAGCTGATAGGATGGGTCTGTGTCATGAGGATGTATATAAAGAAATAAATAGATTAAATCAAAACTTTGATGCTAACATTATATATCTAGATAGTCCGGTGATTGAAATTTCATCAACTTTGATTCGTCAAAGGTTGAAGGATAATTTGTCTATCAAGTATTTGGTATGTGAAGATGTGGAAGACTATATAGAAAGAAACAATCTCTATAGATAGGATGGTTAGATGGATAAGGATATATTAGATTGTTTATTGGAGGGAATTGGTGAGGAGAGACTCAACCATACCCTAAGAGTGGTAGAAGAAGCCAAGAAACTAGCAGTTAAGCATAGTGTAGATGTAGATAAGGCAGCCATGACAGCCTTATTACATGATTGTGGCAAATTTTTCAATAAAAAGAAAATATTGAAAAGGGCATATGACTTTGATATAATAATTAGTGACATTATGAAGCATAGTCCAGAGCTAATTCATGGGCCTTTAGGAGCTAAAATAGCCAATCATAAATATAATATAGAGGATCAAGAGATGTTAAATGCTATTAAGTATCATACAACTGGGAGAAAAGGCATGTCTACACTGGAGAAACTTATCTATATTGCAGACTACATAGAAGCGAGTAGAAAGTTTATTGGAGTAGAGGAAGTACGTCACTTAGCATATGAGGATTTAGACAAAAGCCTATTACTTGCTTTGAATCAAACCATAGCATTTTTAGTAAATAAAGATCGACTTATTTCTATAGATACAATAGAAGCAAGAAATCAACTCATGATTGAAACAAACAAATACTAGGAGGTATTGAATGAGTGAAGTAGAAAAGAAATTAGCAATAATTACAGATGCAATCGACGATAAAAAAGGTATAGATATAAAGGTGATGGATATTTCCCAATTGACTACTATAGCAGATTATTTTGTAATAGTCAGCGGAAATTCATCTACACAAGCACAAGCAATAGCTGATGGAATTGATGGGAAAATGACAGAAAATGGCTATGAGAAAATGGCTAGGGATGGTTACCAAAGTGGTAGATGGATTTTATTAGACTATGAAGATATAATAGTCCATATTTTTCATAAGGAAGAAAGAGATTATTATAAATTAGAAAGACTATGGACAGAGAACAGAGAGTCCAACTAAAGAATTATGGGGGAGGTGACAAAATGGCATTAGAAATAATTTCAACCAACAAAGCTCCTGCAGCTGTAGGACCTTATTCACAAGCTATTAAAGCCGGTAATATGATATTTGCTTCAGGGCAGTTACATATCAATCCTGAAACTGGTGAAGTATTGAAGGGTGATATCCAAGACCAAACAAAATTATGCTTGGAGAATGTTAAGGCAATTCTTGAAGAAGCAGGTGCTAGCTTAGAAGATGTAGTTAAGGTAACAGTATTTTTGACAGATATGGCTAAGTTCTCATCTGTTAACCAAGTGTATGGTGAATACTTTAGCAATCACAAGCCAGCAAGAAGTTGTGTAGCTGTCAAAGAATTACCTTTAGGTGGAGAAGTAGAGATAGAAGTAATAGCTGTTAAATAAAAACCTGACCATTAGGCCAGGTTTTTTTATATATTTTAGTATCCATACATTCTACTGGATCTACGTTTCTTTCTCTTTTTGGATTTTTTAAAGAGATGGGCAAAGCGTAGAATGAATATTAAAGCAAATACAAGTAAGTACCACTTGTCTAATATTCGTTGAAACATACTTACTGGGGCCACTTCTGAAATATCTATAGTAGATATTAAGTCACCCTGACCAATAAGATTCCCATCAAGAAAATACTCCACACTACCCACTTTACCGCCTTTTGCAAGAGGTGCAACTAATTCCTCATCGATTTTTATAGTTCTTTCAACCTTATTTAAATCTTCATTTCTTAAGGTAAAGTTAATATCTTTATCAATGACTACAGCAGCATAAGGTAGTAGACCATTTTCAATCTCAATATTATCAATGAATTCATTGGCATGTCCTACAGCAATTCTATCAAAATTATCAAATCCATAATTCAGTAGCTTATGTGTATCAGAATATACCTCGCCGTTTATGGACTTGAAAACAGCAGTCAGTAGATATTGACCATTTTTCTCTGCTAAAGTAACTAAACAGTTTCCAGCATGGCTGGTATAGCCTGTCTTGCCACATATAACTCCCTCAAACTTAGCTGGAATCGTTCGCCCATCAAGATTGATATTGTTATTACCATAGAAAAAGCTATTTGTAGAATAAAGATATCTTGGTTCGTCCTTTTTGTTAGTTGGTTCTATAGTGTAGTTAGACCTACTAGCAACTTCTTTAAATGTTTCATTATCCATGGCGTATTGAGCAATTAGGGCCATATCATAAGCAGTAGTATAGTG